>DASUCP010000122.1:0-3951 GCA_036275975.1 Sphingomicrobium sp. | reverse complement strand
TTGGACGCGAGGATCGCGCCCGGCTTGGCGATCTTGTCGATTCGGGCGAAGACCTCCTTCTTCACGTCCATATTCTCGTAGACCGCCTCGATGATGAGGTCGCAGTCGGCGAGCGCAGCGAAGTCGAGCGTCGGCTGCAGATAGCCCATCGCCTTTTCGACCTGCTCGGGCGTGAGCTTTCCGCGTGCGGCGCTGGATTCGTAATTCTTGCGCATGACGCCAGTGCCGCGGTCCAGCGCTTCCTGGCTCATCTCGATGATCGTCACGGGAATCCCCGCCGAGAGGAAGTTCATCGAGATGCCGCCGCCCATGGTCCCGGCGCCGATCACGCCGACCTTGCGGACCGGGCGAGGCTCGGTGTTCTCGGGCAGGCCGTCGATCTTCGCCGCCTTCCGCTCGGCGAAGAAGAAATAGCGCTGTGCAGCGGACTGCTCACCGCCCATCAGCTCCATGAACAGCTTTCGCTCTTCGATGACGCCTTCGCTGTACGGCTTCTCGCAGGCGACCTTCACCGCCTCGATATTCTTGAGGGGTGCCTCGAAACCACGAAAGCGCTTGGCGTTTTCTTTGGTGAACTCGTCGAAGATCGCCGGATCGGCATCGGCGATACGGTCCTGCCGCTCCGACGACTTGGGCAGCGGGCGAACGTCGCGCACTTCCTCCGCATAGCCGACGGCGTGGGGAATGAGCTCGCCCTCGACCAGCCGATCGACGAGACCGCAGTCGAAGGCCTGCTTGGCCCCGATCGGATTGCCGGTCGCCGTCATCTCCAGTGCCTTGCGAACCCCCGCCACGCGCGGCAGTCGCTGCGTCCCGCCGGCGCCCGGGAGGAGCCCGAGCTTCACTTCCGGCGTGCCGAGCTTCGCGCTCTTGTCGGCCACGCGATAGTGGCAGGCGAGCGCGACCTCGAGACCCCCGCCTAGGGCTGTGCCGTGGATCGCCGCGACGACCGGCTTCGAGCAATTCTCGATCGTGTCGACGACGATGGGAAGCCACGGCTGCTGCGGCGGCTTACCGAATTCGGTGATGTCGGCGCCGGCAAAGAAGGTCTGGCCCTCGCAGGCGATGACGACGGCGTTCACACTGTCGTCGCCCTCTGCCTGGGCGATCGCATCGACGAGACCCTGGCGGACTGCGGTGGACAGCGCGTTCACCGGCGGGTTGTTGGACAGGACGATCAGCACGTCGCCGTGCTTGTGGGTCGAGATCGGGCTGGTTTCTGGCTTTTCGAGGACGTCGGTCATGTCGGGTCTCCGACTGACGCCGCTACGGCGCGGCTTACAGCCTTGCAAGTGGCGGAACCGTGCAGCCACTCGCCCGTCTTCCATGCGAGGCAATCGCAATGGACACATCCAGGCCGCGTAAAATTCGCGACGAAATGGCGCAGATCGAGCACAGTGCCGAGGCGGTCGAGCAGGCTGCAGCGGGCCTGACGACAGATGCCGACCGACGAACCGTCCTCGCCACCGATCGCACCTATCTGGCCTCCGAGCGGACCTATGCGGCCTGGATGCGCACCGCGCTTGCCGCACTTGCCAGCGGGATCGGTGTTCGCGCAGTCATGCACGACATGCTTCCCGGGATGGGTGGGAGGGTGATCGCGTCAATCCTCGTGCTGTTCGCGGCCTTCTGCCTCATTGCCGCGGTGTGGCGCCAGTTGCAGGGAATCACTCCGCCGCCGCATCCGGACATCCGACCGATTCCGAACGCACTGCTCCTTCCCACCAACGCAGTCCTGCTGGTGGTGGTCATTGCAGCGCTGGTTGGGATTTGGGCCTGAGCTGAGGGTAAAGCTTGCCCCTGCCGTAGACCATGACCATAGGGGCCGGACAGCAGGATTAGTCAGGCGAAACCCATGAAAGCCCGTGTCTTCATCACTCTCAAGAACGGTGTGCTCGACCCTCAGGGCAAGGCGATCCATCACGCTCTCGAAGGGCTGGGCTTTTCCGGGGTGAATGACGTTCGCGCCGGCAAGCTGATCGAGCTCGACCTTGCCGACGGCACCAGCGATTCCGAGATTGAAGACATGTGCCGCAAGCTGCTCGCAAACACCGTCATCGAGAATTTCCGGATCGAGAAGCTCCAAGACGCCTGACTGCCACGTTTCCCGCATATTTTGCCGGTAAGAGCTGAGCCATGAAAAGCGCCGTCATCGTCTTCCCCGGGTCCAACTGCGACCGCGACCTCGCCGTTGCCCTGGAGCAGGTGACGGGACGCAAGCCGGCGATGGTCTGGCACAAGGAAACGGAGCTTCCCGAAGGCACGGATTTCATCGGCGTGCCCGGCGGCTTCTCCTACGGCGACTATCTGCGCTCCGGAGCTATGGCGGCGCGTTCGCCAATCATGCGCGCAGTCACTGATGCGGCGGCGCGGGGAGTGCCGATCATCGGTATTTGTAACGGCTTCCAGGTGCTGACCGAGGCGGGCCTGCTTCCGGGCGCGCTGATGCGCAACGCGGGACTGAGCTTCGTCTGCCGGCCGGTGCGACTCAAGGTCGAAAACAGCCAGAGCCTGTTCACCGCGCAATATGATTCCGGCGAGGAAATCGTGTTTCCGGTCGCCCACCACGACGGCAATTATCAGGCCGATAAAGCAACGCTGGACCGCCTCGAGAAGGAAGGCCGCGTCGCGTTCCGCTATCTCGAGCAGGTCAATGGCTCGGCGCGGAACATCGCGGGCATTCTCAACGATACCGGGAATGTGCTCGGCCTCATGCCGCACCCCGAACGGGTCGTGGAGCCCGCCCATGGCGGCACCGACGGGCGGCGTTTGTTCGAAGGACTGCTCGAAACCGTCGCCTAGCGGTGGGTCTTCTTCATCGGGATTTCGGTGCAGCCGGCGGTCCCCGGCGGCTCGACGCACATGAACATGTGGTCGGGCCCGGGCGTGTCGAAGACACGCGTGCGCTTCTCGAATGTCATCGGGTCGACGAAAACGATGACCGTGGTGGCCTGAGCCGCGCCCGCCCCGGCGATCGCTCCGGCTGCAATGGCGATGCGAAGAGTGCGCACTGGACTTCCCCCGTCAGCACGATGTTTCTGTCCGACGATTGAAGGCTGGATGAACGCCTACTCGTCGAGCGTGAAGGGCGTGAAGTCGGTGCCCACGTCATAGACGTCGACGCCTTCTCGCTTCTTGAGCCATCCGACCACTGCATAGGTGACCGGCGTAAGAAGCACTTCCCAGCTGACTTTCAGGATGAATTGGCTGAGCATCACCTCAAGCATGATGTGCGCCGGCCAATCCGCCATTCCGAGGAACGCCAGCGGGTAGAAGATGAGGCTGTCGGCGCCTTCGCCGATCACCGTGCTGCCGATCGTGCGGGTCCAGAGATATTTGCCGTCGGTCCAGATCTTCATCTTGGCAAGGACGACGGAGTTCAGGAAATCGCCGACGAAGAAAGCCGTCATCGATGCGAGGATGATCCGCCAGCCGGCACCGAACACGCGCTCGTATGCCGGCTGCCCGGTCCATCCCTCCGCAACGGGCAGATGCACGACGGTCCATTCCATCAGCGCCATGAAAGCGAGGGCGACGAAGCCGCCCCAGATTGCGCGCCGGGCGCGGGCGTAGCCGTAGACCTCGGTCAGCACGTCATCGATAACGTAGGAAATCGGGAAGAAGAGGATGCCGGCGCCAAACGGCCACGGGCCGATGCCGGGCAGCGTGACGAACGAGCGTTTCTCCGCGCCGATGACGTTCGACAGCAGCAGCACAACGACGAACGCCACCATGACGAAATCGAAGTAGCGGAAGCGCGCGCCATGCAGCGTCCGCGCTTCGACGTGCCTCAAGCCCTCCCCCTCGGCTTTCATCACGGCAGGCGTAGCGCGGTTCCGCTTCGCGTCAATTGAGGTTAGTCATTTGCGTGCGCGCGCCCGTAGCTCAGCTGGATAGAGCACGAGCCTTCTAAGCTTGGGGTCGCAGGTTCGAGTCCTGCCGGGCGCGCCA
>DASUCP010000121.1:0-35441 GCA_036275975.1 Sphingomicrobium sp. | reverse complement strand
CCGAGCGCGAGTGCAATCGGCGCGATCGAGCTGATGTAGGTGATCTCGCCCGGCAGGCTCACGGCGCCATAACTCATCACAGCCCCCACGGCTGTCGCTGCGATCATCTGGCCGAGCGTAGGATGGATGCCGAGCCAATGCGCAATGTAGAACGGCACGGCGACATTCATAGCCGGACCGGTCGCGCGGAAGAGTGCCACCGCGATCGGCAACGCGACGTCCGAAACCTCGTCCCGGAGGCCAAGCGTTTGCGCGGACGTCAGCATCGCGGGGAGCGAAGCAAGCGACGATCGGGTCGAGATTGCAACCGCTTGCGGCGGGATCATTGCGCGAACAAAGGCCGCCGGCTTCAGGTGACCCAAGATGATGGCCAGCGGATAGCCGGCCAGAGTTACGAGGATTCCGACCACCGAGATCAGGACGATGTAGTGCCCGAGGCCGGCGAAAGCGGCTCCGCCGGCAGCCGAGCCAACCACGAATGCGAGCGCGAGAACGCCGAGCGGGGCTATCCAGAGCACCCATTCGATGATGACGAGAAGCGCGTCGGAAATAGCCTCGAAGACGCTCACCAAAACCTTCCTGCGCTCCTCGACGATGAACCCGACGGCCAGGGCGAAGAGCACGGAAAATACCGTCAGCGGCAGGATGTCGCCATTCGCCGCTGCGGAGACGACGTTGTCGGGAATGACGCCCTTGAAGAACTCAGAGATGCCCGGAAGCGAAGCCGGCGCTTTGTTCTCGATGCCGGCGAGCGCGTGCTGGAGTTCGGCGGCCGTGAGGCGCCCGAGGGGGAACAGGTGGGTCAACAACAGGATCATGAGCGCGCCGAAGATGGCCGAGGCGGTGCAGATGATCACGATCCACAGGACCGAGCGGCCGGCCACTCGCCCGGCATGGGCCGCTTCCGCGCTCTTGGCGATGCCGACAACGAGCAGTGCCACGACGAGAGGAATGACCGTCATCTTGAGGGCGTTCAGCCACAATGTGCCGACGAAGCTCGCAACCGAAATGAGGTCAGCGCGAGCCCCTGCCTGAAGTCCGCCCGAGAAGGCTCCCGTCGTAAGGCCGATGACGAGCGCAGCAAGCGCCCAATAGGCGCGGAAGCCGCCCGCTGCTTTCTCTCGCTTTTCGCTCAACGCGGCTTCTTGAACTTGAAGATGAAGCGGTCGGTGAGGCCCTTGATGCTGTCCTGGTGCACCTCGATGTCGTGCTTGTCGGCCGGGTTGCGTAGGATGTCGCTGCTGCCGACGAACACGAAGCCGGCGCGCTTGAAGTCCGCCTTCACGACGTTCGGATCGATCCGGTGAAGCTTTTCGACGGTGGCGCGGGTGTCGTTGTTCGGATTCGCGACATGGTCGACGACACCGATCACCGCGCCGGGCTTCATCGACGCGTAGACCGCTTTCAGGAAAGCGTTCGGATCCATCTGCGGGATGCCGAGCTTGGGGTTCTGCCAATAGGTATCGTGATAATTGTCGTTGAGGATCACCCAGTCGGCGTAATTCTTCGGAAGTGCGGGCGCTTCGAACGGCGAGGTCACGATCGATACGTTCGGGTGCTTCGCTTCGAAGGCTTCGAAGCTCGCCTGTGTCTTCGGCCTGTAAAATTGGCTCGGCATCCAGACGGTGACATGACCGCTCGGTCCGACCACCGGTGAGGTAATCTCCGCCCAATAGGCATTTGCACCGAACAGGTCGAGGACCTGGATTCCGGGCTTGAGGCCGAGGAACTGGAGCACCTGTGCGGGCTTGCGGCCTGCGTCGAGCTTGACGTTGTCAGCAGTCCGCTCGGGTGCTGCGACCGCAGCCGCGATAGTGACCGGAGCAGCGGGCTTTGCAGCAAGCGGCGTTCCAGCGAGCATGAGAACGAGAGCGAGATGTTGGATCGAACGCATCGGCGTCCCCTTCAGTGAGTTGATCTGCGTTGTATTGATGTGCGCCAAATTACGCTAGCGTTCCCAATCCCGCGTTGATCGCACGCGGAAATTGGACCAATGTCCGTGTCCGTTCAGCCATTTGCCTGGGGGGTGATGATGGCGACGATTGCTGCCTCGCCGGTCGACCGCAAAACGTCCGAGCGCAAATTCTACACGCGCATGGCGCTGTTCCTCGTTTTCCTCGTGCTGCTCGGCTTCAGCCCGAGCTTCTACCTGAGAGGCATCGTGCCGCCCTATCCGCGGCCGAACCCGACGCTGCCGCCGAGCGTCGTCCTCCACGGGTCGGTCTTCACGGTCTGGATGGCCCTGATCATCGCCCAGACCCAGCTGATCGCCGCGCGCAAGCATGAAGTGCACATGCGGCTCGGAAAGCTGGGCATGCTGTTCGCGATCCTGATGATTCCGGTGATGTATCTTACCGCAGTGTGGCAGGTCGCGCGCGCCAATCAGGCGCCTTTCACCGATCCGCTCACGTGGACCATCGTTCCGCTCGCGACGATCGTCCCGTTCGCGATCCTCGTGTGGAACGGCTGGACCCATCGGCGCGACGTGCAGTTTCATAAGCGCATGATGCTGAGCGCCGCGATGCTGGTGGTGGCGGGCCCGAGCATCGGCCGGCTGCCCATCGGCCCGCCGATCCTTCCCGTCTTTACGGTCCAGGTGCTGCTTGGTTTCCTGCTATTCGTCCCGCTGATTATGCACGACCGCCGCTCGATCGGGCATGTGCACCCCGCCACCAAGCTCGGCATAGCGATGATGGCCCTATGGGTCGTGTTCCCGCTCTCGGTCTTCTGGTTGAACCTGCCGTGGGCGAGCGTCGCCGCCCACCTGCCAGGGGTCGGAGCTTAGGCCGCTTTCGCCTTAGCCATTGCCGCGACGAGCTTTAATGCTTCGTGCGCGGAAGTCGCGGCGCCCTCCTGCCAGGTCGGCTGATAGCTCAAATGCTCGCCGGCGAAGACGATCGGGCCCTCCGGTTTCAAGAGCTCGGCATAAACAGGACCACGCGTGGGATTACCGCCGAAGTCAGCGTCGCCCCACATCGCTCCGACGCCTTCGGAAAAAGGGGTCAGACCCCACGCGACGGTGACGCCCTTGCCGAGCAGGTGCGAACGTCCGGGATGCAGAGCCTCGATGGAATCACGGCTGATCTTGAACCTTTGTTCGTGCGACAGCGCGGCGAAGGAGTCTGGGGTGTTTTGGTGCGTCCAGCCGGCACAGTAAGCACCTACGATCACCCCTTTGGGAGTGCCGATTCCTCCAGACGGGTACATGACGTTCTCGTTCAATCGATCAGTCCAGGCGAGGCCGCCGAAGATATTGTCGTCCGTCTCCCAGAAGCGCGGCGCCTCGAAGGCGAGCTTTACGCTATGCAGGTACGCTGGCGCACCGGCAATCGCGGCCTTTTTGGCCGGTGAGAAGTCGTTCGGGATCCGGGCAAGAACGGGCAATGGGATTGTGCAGATGCAGTAATCTGCCTCGGTCATTCCGGCTCCATGCTCGATCCGCACGCGATTGCCCGAACGCCCGATCGCCGTAATGGGCGTGCGCAGCCGCACCGCCGGCTTCACCTGCTCGTAGATTGCGTGGGCAATCCGATCCATGCCGCCCACCGGCTGAAGCATCGTCGCCTGCATGTCCCAGATATGCTCGAACACATAAGGCAGAACGACCGCTGGCGACGGGGCAAGATCCTTCACCCCTAGCGCCGGTAGAGGCACCGGCGCCTGGTTATAGCCGCCGCCGTCGACTGCATAGCCGGAACGGCCGGTCGGCCGGTAAACTCCGTCGGTGCCGACATTCGCATAGGGCGCGAGGAACTGACGGACCGCGGCGAGCTCGTCCTTCGGGACGGCTTGGTCGAGTGCCTTGAGATCGATGGCTTTGGCGAGGAGCTCAGCCAGATGCCCGCGCATGTCCTCGACCATGCGCCGCTCTGGCTGGACCTTGCCGCCGAAGTCCCAGCCGGCGTTGCGGTTGACATTGATGAACGGCTCGAGCTGAACGCCGAAACGCCGAGCGTAGCTGAGGATCAGCCGGTGCGTGCTCGGAATTCGTGCGGGACCGGAATTGAAATATTGCCCAGAGGCAAAGGTTGCTAGCTGGTCTGGCCTGCCGATTTGGACGATCTTGTCGCCGCCGCGGATGGTCCACGAGCGGCCGCCAATCCGGTCGCGGGCCTCGAGGACGGTGACACGGTAGCCCGCGCGCTGCAGCTCATAAGCGGAGACAAGCCCTGCGATACCGGCTCCCAGAATGACCACCGATCGGCCCGCCCCGCTTCCGTGCGGAAGCGAGAAATTCTCGGCGCCCGCCGGTGTCGGGATCGCCAGCCCCAGCGTCTCCATCGCCATGTAGGTTGCGCCGAGACCCCCGACGCGGCCGATTTGTTCGAGAAGTGCGCGACGAGTGAGCGCCATCCCCTGCCCCCTGCTGCGACTCGCGTGCCCCCACGCGGGTCCGAACGGCAAAGTGACAACAATTCGCGGTCGAGGGCCACAAATATCGACCGTTCGCCCGCATCGGCTCGAGGCCTCGCGCGTTCTCCCTGTCTGAACCCTTCAACCCGCGGGAGTAATCGCATGAACGACCACAATCATTCGGAAGAGATCAGCACCCTCAACACGCTGATCGCCACGACTATCGACAGCGTCACCGGATACGAGAATTCGGCGAAGGACATCGACAACCAGCGGTTCGCCGAGATCTTCCGCGAACGCGCCAGCGAGCGCCAGCAAGTTGTCGAGCAGCTGCGAGCTGAAGTGCGTCGTCTCGGCGGCAACCCGGAGGACGACGGGTCATTCATGGGCAAGACGCATCAGCGCTTCGAGGATCTGAAGGCGGCGATCACCGGCCAGGACGAGAAGGCGATCATCAACGAGGTCGAGCGCGGCGAGGACTATCTCAAGGAGAAGTTTGAGACGGCGCTGAACTGCGACACGCTGAGCGGCGAGAGCCGATCCGTGGTGGAACACTGCTACCAGTCCGTCCGTTCGGGACACGACCAGATGAGCCAGCTCAAGCACGGCATGGAATCGCACGCGTAACAACCTGACCCCTGGAAATGGGGTGGGGCGTGGGGCGATCCTCAGGCCAGCGGGATCGCCCCGCTGCTTATTCGCTAGATTAGTAGCCCATCAGCGCGAGCACCTCGCGCCGGCTCCGTTCGTCCTCGCGGAAGGTGCCCATCATGCGGCTGGTGGTCATCATCACGCCCGGCGTATTCACGCCGCGCGCAGTCATGCAGGCGTGGCTCGCCTCTATGATCACCGCGACAGCCTTGGGCTGCAAATGCTCCCAGATCGTATCCGCAACCTGCGCCGTAAGGCGCTCCTGGACCTGCAGCCGCCTCGCAAAGCCGTGTAGCACGCGCGCGAGCTTGCTGATCCCGACGACCTTGTCCCCCGGCAGATAGGCGATCGAGGCCTTGCCGATGATTGGCGCCATGTGGTGCTCGCAGTGCGACTGGAACGGAATGTCCTTGAGCAGCACGATTTCATCATAACCGCCGACTTCCTCAAACGTGCGGCTGAGATGCACAGCGGGATCTTCTTCGTAGCCGCGGGCATATTCCTTCCACGCGCATGCGACCCGGCGAGGCGTATCGAGCAGCCCTTCGCGGTCGGGATCATCGCCAGCCCAGCGGATCAGCGTCCGGATCGCGTCATTGACGTCGGCTGGGATCTCCGCAGCTGGCGTATCGTCAACCAGGTCGCCGTCTTCGGGCTCACCAAATTCGAAGGGGGAATTCATGAGTTCAGCTCCCGGGCAATGTCGTCTGCGACCGCGGCCGCCTGCTCGCGAATATCGGGAACCGCGATAATCTCCCAATATCGGCCCTTGGTAAGAGGACCCAAAGCCCACAGAAGTTCCCCGCCGACGGCGTGAGAGGCCTCGTCCACCTCGAGCCCGATACCGAGATGATCGGGGCGCACCTGCCCGGAATCAAGGAGACTACGAAGAAGCGCGTCCCTCGTGTGCTCCATCGAATGAAGCGGGCCCGTGCAGTTGAACGCATAGTCGAACGTCATCTGGCTGGACGCAGCCGAGCGGCGCCTGCGGAATTCGACGTCAAGGCCAGTGTCGGTCGAGGTTGCGGATAGGATCCGTCCAGCCATTATCTCGAGACGGCCGTCGGCGACGAGCCGCTTGATCACTCCGGCGACCTCCGGTGCGATGCGGTGGCGGTGGACGTCCCACCATGGCCGCGCGTGGCGAAGGAAGCGGCGTTGCTCCTCGCCGTCGAGACTTTGCCAGAGCGCGTGGCTGTGCGGACGAAGGCTGTCGATCGCCGCGCGCCATCCATGTTCGGCGCCCCGCTTGCGCAGCCAGCGCCAGAGTGAACGAACACTGCCATGAGGAACTTCGGCTGCTTCAACCGGCGCGGACTCGAAATCTGCATGCGCGCGCGGTGCGAGCCCTCGGCGCGAAAGCGCGACGATGTGGCCCGTGTGTCCTGCAGCGTCGAGCGAAAGGACGACGTCGACCATGGTGAGCCCAGTACCGACGAGCAACGCGGCGCCTCCGCTTTGAACTAGCTCCTCGACGGCTCCGCGCGCGTCTGCACCCCAAGGGTTGGCGATCCAGCGGCTTCCAGCGGATGCGAACGCGCGAAGCGAATCCGGTTCTTGATTTCCGGTGGCCAGGACAATGCCGTTCGCGTCGATCGAGGAGCCGTCTTCAAAGCTGACTTGCCATTGCCCATCTCGGCGATTTGCAGCGACTGCGGAGCCATGAAGCAGTTGCACTCGACCGCTGGCGACGGCGTCGTCCAGAATGTCCTTGAGATAGCCGGCGAAGAAGCGCCGCTGGGCGAAACCGCGGCGATCACCCCCCGCCGCCTCGAAGCGCGTGGCGAAGTGATCGGGCTCGCCAGACCATGCGCTCATGCCCTCGGCGCGCACGTTCAAAAGGTGGGCAGGCTCGGTGGTTGAGTAAGCGACGCCCTTCCCTGCCCGGCCGCTGCCGTCGACCAGCACGGAATCGATTCCGCGTCGCGCCAGCTGTGCTGCAAGAATGGTCCCGGAAAAGCCGCCGCCGATGATTGCGACCGGGACCGCCCGATCAGATTTCATAATCGGGCCAATTCTCCGGATTGGGCGCGCCTGCCTTGCGGCTTTGGATGTGGTCGTAAATGCGCGCGACCGTCTTGCCTGCCGTTTCCGTGAACAAGCCGGGGACGGCGGCGTGAACGAGCGCTGCGCAGCCGGCTCCGAGGAGCTCGGTTCCAATCTTCACCGCGCCAGCGCCGTGGTCCACCCACGTCATTCCAAGCGAGCGCGGATGCTCGAGGAAGAGCCGATTCACGACGCCTTGCTGGCCGCTCCGCGCGTCGGACTGGTTCGTGGCCATCGCCTTTGCTCCCGTTCTGGCGACCCCGACAGGATTCGAACCTGTGGCCTACAGATTAGGAATCTGTCGCTCTATCCTGCTGAGCTACGGGGTCGTTGAGCGGCGAATAGGGGCACGCGCCTCGCCAATCAATTGACTGGCTTCAATTGACCTCGTTGGGCGGCGTGACCGGGAGCGGCAGCGGCGCGACGGGAATGCCGTCTTCGGCCAGCGATTTAGCTTGGGCGAGAGTGGCGCTGCCGTGGACCTGCGCCGGAGCGATATCTCCGCTGTGCATCGCGCGTGCGGTGTCGGTGAACTTGTCCCCGACCCAACGCGACTCCTTGAGCAGCTCCGCCTGCATCGCCGCAAGACGAGCGAGCGCATTGTCGCCTTTCTTCGGGACGCTCGGCGCCATCGGAGCTTTCTCTACGTTCCCGGACTGGCAGAAGGGGCATTGTACGAGGCCGCCTTCCCGCTGCTCCTCATAGTCGGCATTGGAACGGAACCAGGCCTCGAACGTCTCGCCGCCGTCGCGACATTGAAGATCGAACACGATCATAGAGTCACCGCGTCCGGGATAGGGCGGCGGTGGTTAAGCGCCGGTATGCGCGAGCGGACGTCGGAGATCCGGGCCAGGTCGATGTCGGCAAATCTCACGCCCTTGTCCTCGCCCATGTCGAGCAGGACTTCGCCCCACGGGTCGATGACCAGTGAGTGGCCGAAGGTCTGGCGCCCGTCCTCATGTCGGCCGACCTGCGCCGCGGCGACCACGAACAGGCCCGCTTCGATTGCCCTGGCACGCAACAGCACGTGCCAATGCGCACGCCCCGTCGGCACCGTGAATGCCGCGGGGACGGAAATGACGTCGGCATCGGCCTCGGCGAGCCGGGCAAAAAGCCCGGGAAAGCGCAGGTCGTAGCAGATGGTAAGGCCGAGCTTCCCGATCGGCGTGCCGTTCACGAGGACGACCCCCTCCCCCGCCGAATAGACGTTGGACTCGCGCCAGCTCTCGCCGGTGGGCAGGTCCACGTCGAACAGGTGGAGCTTGTCGTACCGCGCGCGAATGTTGCCCTCGCGGTCGATCACGAACCCGCGGTTCGCGACCTTGCCGCCCCCGACGAGCACCGCGAGCGAGCCAATGTGCAGCCAGATATTATGCCGCTTCGCCGCCTCACGACACGCAGCGAGCACTTTGTCCTCGTCCTCGGTGCAGAGGTTCTTAGCCGCGCGACCGGAATCGCGGTCGAGGATTCCCGACATCTCGGGTGTGAACAGCATCTCTGCGTCCCCCTCGGCAGCCTGGCGGATCGCGTCTTCGAGCGCGCTCGCATTGGCCGTCGGGTCGATCCCCGTATTCGACTGGAAGAGCGCGATCCGCGTCATCGCCCGATCATATCATCCAGCTTGCCCGCGCGCTCCAGCGCCATGAGATCGTCGCAGCCGCCGACGTGCTGACCCTTGATGAAAATCTGTGGGACCGTTGTCCGGCCGTTCGCGCGCTGCACCATCAGCTGTTTCGCCTCACCACCGAAATCGACTGCTACCTCATGATAATCGACGCCCTTGCTGCTGAGCAGCTCCTTCGCTCGCCAGCAATAGGGACAGAACGCCTTCGTATAGATCTCAATCGTCACGCCACGCTTCCTTCACGCGAATACTTAGGCAGTATCCTCAACGCATCAATTGCGAAGGTTTCACCACGCGAGCCCAGCTGACAAGCTCGACCCGCGTTGCCCCGGCGCGTTTCAGCGCGCGGGCACAGGCTTCTGCGGTGCTGCCGGTGGTGAGCACGTCGTCGACGAGGATCACCGTCTTGCCGGCAATCGCCTCCTTATCCGTGATGCGGAAAGCGCCGGCGACGATCTTTCGCCGCTGAATCGGGCTCATGCCCTTGAGCGGGGGAGTGCGCCGGATGCGGCGGAGCGCCATTGGCGCGCTTCTGAGGTTCAGGCGGCGCCCAAGCTCCCGGGCGACCAGCGCAGACTGGTTGAAGCCGCGGCTCCACAGACGGATGCGATGCAATGGCACGGGCACAAGGATCGCATCGCTCGACCGGGATACGAGGGGCGCCATGTAGTGCGCCATAGTCCGCGCAAGCGCCACCTTGCGCCCGTATTTCAGACGAATGGCCAGACTGCGCGAAAGTTCGTCATAGGCGACGGCTGCGCGGGTTCGTTCAATGCGCGGCGGCTTGGCGAGGCACGCCCCACACGTCCTCTCATAGGTTGCGTGGAGCGGCATTCCGCAGGTCGAGCAGCCGGAATCGCCGAGGAACTCGATCTGCTTCCAGCAGTCGGAACAGAAGCTGTGTACATCGCCGACAATCGTGCCGCAGCCGGCGCAGCGCGGGGGCAGCGCAAAATTGAGCGCCGATCTCGCGCAAGCGCGCATCCATGCCGCAGCACGCCTCCCCATCCCCTTCTTGTCGCGTGGCGCGCGCCATCGCACAAGCGCGACCGTGCCTGTCCTGTTTGACATCGAGCTTAGAGCGCTGAGGCGTGACCGCGCCGCGCGCGTGGGTCCGGAGCTGTTCTTGTTCGACCGTGTGTTCGACGATTGCGTCGAGCGGATCGAGCTCGTCCAGCGCCGATTCGAACGCGCGCTTCTCATCGGTTGCCCCGACACGTGCTGGCCCGACCGCCTGCGGTCGCTTGCCCCGAATGTGGAGGTTCGCGATCCCGGCGCTCTCTTTGCCGCGGCTGCCAGTGGAGAAACCATCGTCGAAGATTGCTGGATGCCAGAGGCCGAAAGCTACGATCTCGTGCTTGCAATCGGCACGCTCGACAGCGTGAACGACCTCCCTCTCGCGCTGCGATTGATCCGCCATGCGATGCGCAACGACGGCTTGTTCATTGGTGCGATTTCCGGCGGCGAGACCTTGCCGCAGCTGCGGGCGGCGATGCGCGCCGCCGACGCAGTGCGCGGCATTGCCGCACCCCACGTCCATCCACGCATAGAGGCCGCGGCAGTTTCGCCACTACTGGCGGATGCAGGGTTTATCACGCCTGTGGTCGATATCGAGCGCGTTCAGGTTTCCTACTCGTCGCTCGACCGTCTTGTCAGCGACTTGCGGGCGATGGCGGCAACAAACATTCTTTGCTCAAGGGCCGAACCGCTCAGCCGAACCGGCCGCGAGGCTGCATTTCAGACTTTTACAAACGCCGGGGACGGCGAGCGCACGATCGAGACTTTCGAGATCCTGCACTTCGCGGCGTGGACACCGAAGCACGGCTGATGCGGCGTTAACTCTAGCTGCTGGAGAAGTTGTTAACCGAGCCACGGCTAAACCTGCCGCGTGGACGTGGACCAGAGGAGGGTGGCGTGGACGCTATCCGAACACAATTGCGCATGCTCGGCGCCAATGAGCGCGGGGCCACTGCGATCGAATATGGGTTGATCTGTGCCTTGATTGCCGTTGCGGCAATCGGCGGCATGGAGTCGCTCGGCGGCGGCGTGGGCGGCATGTGGGGCAAGCTCCTGTCGAACATGAACACCTACATGCATTGAGCGCCTTTTTTTTGGCGCTCAGCTTCGCCGTGGCCCGAAAACGACCAGCTTGACTTTTTGGCCCGGCGCCAACTGACTGTTGGCGCTTATGCCGTTCAGCGCGGTGAACCGCTCAACCTTGAAATCGCGATACGCCATCCGGCTCGCAAGCGATTGAATCGTGTCGCCCTGAGCGACCGTGACCACATGGATCACGCGCGGACGAATCGCAGCAGCCTCCTGCGGCGTGATCTTGCGCAGCGAGTTCACCATCGGAGCGAATGGGGCAATCCCGTATCCACCGGGCGCCAGCATCACGAAGTGATAGACGTGCTGCGGATCCCATTGATAGGCGACGACGCTCAGGTCGATGATGCCGGAATTCGTATTGAGCCGCGTGGTCGTGTACTCGGCCTGCATGCCATTGATGGCCGTGCGCTGCGGCCGCGGAATCGCGAGCTGGACTTGTCCGCGCGTCAGCAGCCGCAAGACTTCGATGATGTAATTGTCGAGCGTGCCTGAATAGCGCCCGCCACTGAACTGCGCTTTCCCGGCAGAGCCCGAGATCGTCACGGCATAAGCGCCGTTCGACATCAAATAGCCGGCAGGCACAGTGAACTGGATCCGAAGATCCGGATGGGTGAAAGTCGGACCGTCGATCACGCCCTGGGCCGGATCGTCATCGACGTAGAGCCCTTCGATCTCGTTTAGGTAAGTGTCGCGGTCGTGCACCCCGGTTCCGAGCTTGCCTGTGGCGCGAGCCTCCTCCAGCGCACGTTGCATCCGGTTTTCGCTCAGCGGGTGAGTGCTGGCCCACTCCGGCGTCTGGCGATTGGTGCGCCCCTGCACGCGCGCCTGCAGCGCCGTCTCGCGGCTCAAGGCGGCGAGCAGCTGAGCCGCGCCGGCAGGGTCGTACCCCGCCGCAATCATGTAGCGAAGGCCGAGCGTGTCGGCCTCATATTCCTGTTCGCGCGAGAAGCTCAGCTGGTCCAGCTTGGCCTGCAGAAGAATGTTCGTAACGGCGCCCGGACCGAAAATCGCCCCCACGATCTGGCCGAACATCCCGAGCGGATTGCGCTCGGCATATTGCTCCCGGATGTGCGCGTGATTGGCGGCGACGTGCCCGACTTCGTGCCCGAGCGCAAAAGCGAGCTGGGACTCATCCCCCATCAGGGCCATCAACTGGCGGGTGATGTAGACGTAGCCGCCCGGCACCGAGAAAGCGTTCTCGACCGCCGAGTTCAGCGTGACGAAGTGAAAGGCCTGTCCGGGGCTCGCGACGCCCGAGAAATTGGCGACCCGGTGGCCGATCGATGCGACGTAGGCAGCCCGCGGTCCCGTTTCGGCACCGCCCATTTCCTCGACGACCTGGGTATTTTCGCGCTGCGCCTCGGCGACGTCCTGGGGACTGAGATAGCGCATCCGCTGCGCCGCGGCTGGAGCGACCGCAAGCGCGACGGTGCAGAACAACAGGACGGTTCTTCGCATGCGACCCGTGACCTCCGTTTGGGCACCGAAAAATGCAGCGTCAATTTGAACGGAGAATGACTGGCGCAGGTTCCTGCGCCGGTTCAGCCGATCGCGAGGTACTTCGCGCGGCGCTGCTTGCGAAGCTCGTCGGGGCCGAGCTTGCTACAGCCGTCCAACTCCTCGACCAGCGCGCCCTTGAGCGCCCCGATCGCAGCGTCGGGGTCGCGGTGGGCACCGCCGAGCGGCTCGTTGATGACGCGATCGATGACGCCTAGCGCCTGAAGATCTGCGGCGGTGATCTTCATCGCCTCGGCAGCCTCGGCGGCCTTGTCGGCCGTGCGCCACAGGATCGAGGCGCACCCTTCCGGAGAGATGACGGAATAGACCGCATGTTCGAACATGAGCACCCGGTTCGCCGATGCGATGGCGACCGCGCCACCCGAGCCGCCCTCGCCCACGATCACGGCGATCATGGGAATCTTGAGCGACAGGCATTCCTCCGTCGAGCGGGCGATGGCTTCTGCCTGGCCGCGCTCCTCCGCCTGGACTCCGGGGAACGCACCGGGCGTATCTACCAACGTAACGACGGGAACCCCGAACTTGTCGGCGAGGCGCATCAGGCGGATGGCCTTGCGATAGCCTTCCGGCTTGGCCATCCCGAAATTGTGCTTGAGTCTCGACGCAGTGTCGTCGCCTTTCTCGTGCCCGAGCAGCATCACGCGCCGTCCATCGATCCGAGCAAAGCCTCCGACGATGGCAGGATCATCGGCAAATGAGCGATCGCCGGCGAGGGGCAGGAAATCGTCCGCCAAGCCGGCGACGTAATCCTTAAAATGCGGCCGATCCGGGTGACGGGCGACCTGCGCCTTCTGCCACGGGGTGAGCTTCGCATAAGTATCACGCAGCAGCTTCGAGGACTTGGCTTCGAGGCGGCTGACCTCGGCCTCGATATCGATGTCCTCGGAGCTGTTCGCCGTCTCCTTCAATTCGGAAACGCGCGTTTCAAGCTCGGCGATCGGCTTTTCGAAGTCGAGGTAAGACAGCATCAGGGGGCGCGGGGTAGGACGAAGCTGGCCAAGGCGTCAACGACCGCGCGTGGCGAGCGGGTGGCGGGCGTTGACGAGCTCGACCAGCCGCGCGCTGTCGACATGCGTGTAGATTTGTGTCGTCGCGATATCGGCGTGGCCGAGCAGCGACTGCAGGACGCGGAGGTCTGCACCACCTGACAGCAGGTGCGTGGCGAACGCGTGTCGCAGTACGTGCGGGCTGACCCGATCCGGCGAAATCCCCGCGTCCGCGGCCATTCGGCGCACGATCTGGAACAGGCGAACGCGGCTGAGGTGCGACTTGCCGCTTGGGAAGAGCCACAGTGCAGCGGCCGGAACGTGTTCGAGCCATTTCTCCACCGCGGCCAGCGCGCGCGAAGAGATGGGGACGAGCCGCTCCTTGCTGCCCTTGCCGAACACCATCAGGAACGGCTGGTTCGGACGGACCGCGCGACGCGGCAGGCTCACGAGCTCGCTTGCGCGAAGGCCCGATCCGTAGAGCAGCTCGAGCAATGCGAGATTGCGCACGGACGTCGCTTCGCCGCTTGCGGCCCGGTTCTCGCCTGCCTCGAACATGCGCTTGACCTCGTCCTCGTCGAGGATCCGCGGCAACGGACGTTCGAAGCGCGGCCGCGGAAGGGCACTCGACGGATCGTCCTTGCGGAGTCCTTCATCGAGGAGGAAGCCGAAGAACCGGCGCAAAGCCGCCGAACGCCGCGCGACCGTGGATGGGGCAAGGTCGGCCCAAGCGCGGCCCAGCTGCGACAGGTCGTCGGCCGAGGCGTCGCCGAGCGAGCGAATAACCTCGGCGGCACGCGCCAGGTCGTTCCGATATGCAGTCAGCGTGTGCTTTGAAGCGCCGGCTTCGGCAGCGAGCATGTCGAGGAAGCGATCGACGAGCGCCTGATCCTCAATCCTCACGTCCGTGGCCTATTTCGGGTGTCACGTCCGTGACAGGGCCTCCGCCGCGATCATTCGCGCCGTGAAATCCTGCCCGGTGCGCTTCAGACTGCCGATGGCGTGATACATATGCGCCGCCGGAAGCTCGGCGAAGCTCGGCGTCTGGAAGCCGGTTCCGGTGAGGATGAGAACGGTGCCGGCCTGGCCGCGCGCTGCGGCCGAGTCGATGATGCGGGTCCAGCTTGTCGAGCGGCCAAGGCCAAGGCCGTAGCGGCGATTGAGCGAGTTCGCCGTGTCGATGCTGATCCGGCCCAGTCCCGCGAGGCCGGCGACGAGAAGCGCGCTGCGGATCGCATGCGGGCTCTTGTCCCGGCGGATGAAGGCGGAGAGCCGGCCCGTACCGACATCAGAAATGTTGGGGCTCGCGAGCGCCAGCATCGCCCAGCAGCGGTCGGCGTCCGCATCGTCCATGCCGCCGATTGCCGAAGTCCAGCGCGCTGCCGCTTGGTCGTAACCGGCGGCGAGCATCGCGGAGATCAGCTCCGGCGCATCCTTCGCGAGCTTGGAGTCAGGAGTGACGAGCGTCGCCGCCCTCGCCGCGAGTGCGCGCGCCGCTTCCTTCTGGTAGCCGTCTTTGCCGATCGCAAGCAGACTCCGGATGGCGGCGAGGCGCGTCTCCTCATCCTTGCCGACAAAGGCCTGGCGAACTTGCCAGGCATCTGTTGTGGCGAGGTCGGTCGCATCCGTGGAGTCGTAGATCGACGAATAAAGGTCGATCAGGCTCTGCGCGGAAAAGACGCCGAGGCCGGTCGCGATCAAGGCGGAATCGAGCCGCTGCTGCGGCGTCAGCAGTGGGGCGCGAGCCTCGAACGCGCGTAGCTGCGGCGATGACGAATTGATTAGCCTGGCCGGGGGAACCATGCCGGTGCCGAGAGACAGACCGAAACGCCAGGCCGTCAGGCTATCGACCGGATCCCACTCGATCGTCGCTGCGCGGCCGCCGCCAGCTGCACCGACGACCTTCTCGGCAAGGTTGAGATCGATACCGCCGATGCGGCCGTGACGGCGGGCGTCATCGATTTGCGCGGACGCGGTATCGGGCTCCCCCGCGAGTGCCGAGCACATCGCCTGCACCAACGGCCGAATTCGCGCGTCGGCTTTCCGCATTCCGTCCTCGAGCGGGCAGAGCGCCGAAGGATCGGCGCTCGCCAGCGCGGTCTGCACGGCGACCTGGACCATCTTCGGCGTGAAGCGGTCGGTGTCGACGTCTGCGACCAACATCCGGGCTGCATCCGCCTCGCCCATGCGGAGCAGCAGCCAGGCGCGCTCGGCGACCCAGTCGACCGGATTGACGTTGTTCGGAGCGCGCGCCTTGGCGAGGAGCGCATCCCTAAGCGCGATGTGCGCCCACCGCGACGCAAGCGGCGTGTCCATCCGCCTCAGCAGCGTGGACAGGAAGACTCCGCTCGCGGTGCCCCACGGCTCAGCGCCGATTCCCTCGGCCACAGGATCCAGCTTGCCGACGACCCAAGGGTCGCGCCGCGCCCAGCCCGGATATTCCACCGGCGGCGTGGGCGGAGCAAGATTCAGCTGATTCACTTGCTCGACTGCCGTTTCATCGGCCGCGCCGGAAGTCTCGTCGACAGCGGTCGAGGGCGCCGTCGAAACGGGCTGCGTCGCCCCGGCGTTCGGATTCTGATTGCCCGGCGGCGGCTGCGTTTGCGCCAGCTGCTGTGCGACCGCCGGCAGCGCTAGCGCTGCGGCCGCAGACGCAATGAGCAGAACCTTAGTGCGCATTGCCCCCCTGCTGGACGGGCACTTCGATCGTGTGGGTGGGCTGCTGCTTCGGCAGCGTCGACAGGAAGAAGAGCGCGCCGATTATGACCACCAGCACGATAATGAGGACAATGATCCGGGGCATGGCTTCCATTTACACTGGATGGATGGAGAGGGCTTTTGGCGAGCTTGCCACCCGCTGTATAGCCCCTGTTGTGAGTGATTTGGCAAAGCGGCTCGACCGGCCCGTGGTGCTGGTCGGGCTGATGGGAGTGGGAAAGTCGACGGTCGGCCGGCGCCTCGCCAGGCGCCTCGGCCTGCCGTTCGTCGACAGCGACGCCGAAATCGAAGATGCGGCGGGCCTCTCCGCTGCGGAGGTGTATGAGCGCTACGGCGAAAGCGATTTCCGCGACGGCGAGCGCCGGCTCGTCGCACGCCTGATTGAAGGCGATGTGCGAGTCATTGCTACCGGCGGCGGCGCATTTGTCGATTCGCGCACACGCGAACTGCTGAACCAGCGCGCGATCACCGTGTGGCTCGATGCGCCCGTCGACATCCTGACCGAGCGCACGTCGCGAAGGGATACTCGCGCGCAGCTCCGGAACAGCGATCCGAAAGGGACGCTCGAGCGGCTCGCGAACGAACGGCGGGGCTCCTATGAGGAAGCCCACATCCACGTGAAAAGCGGCGACGGCGCGCACAAGGAAGTGGTCGATTCGATCGTGGACGCGCTCGAAGCCTATCTTTCCAAGCGAACCTGAGCAACCGGCGGCTGCTCGTCGGGCAGCGGCCGGTCTTCACCGAATGATGTTTCCCAGCCCTCTCGGACATCGCCGCTTTCGCGCTGCCGTTCGAGCCGGTCGCAGTCGCGAAGGCGGTATTCCCGTTCCACTCGGTCGATCTCGCGTGGCTCGATGCCGCTCGCCCGAAGCGCTGCCTTGCCCATCACGACTGCGCTTTCGAACAATTCGCGTTCCGCAAGGACCAGATCGAGTCCACGTAGCTCGATCAGGTGGCGCCGATCGAACGCGCGGACCATCACCGACGCCTGCGGAAAGGCGCGAAGCACGGCCTTGATCGCTTCCCGCGATAGCTCGCCGCCCTCATTGTCGTTGCAGAAGGCGATGACCTTGGCCGTGTCGGCGCCCGCGGATCGCAGCAGATCGAGACGGAGCCCGTCGCCGTAATAGACCTTGGTGCCGAACTCCCCGGCGAGTTCGATCTGGCCCGGCTTCTTGTCGATCAGCGTGACGCCGATGCGTTTGGCCTGGAGCATCTGGGCCACCGTCTGCCCGAAGCGGCCATAGCCAACCACGATCGCACTCGTTTCGGGGGACAGCTCCGGACCGTCGAGGTCTTTGCGCGGCGCATCCTTGCGCTCGAGAAAGTCGATGAAGCGCATGAGGAATGGGGTTGTCACCATCGAGAAGGTCACGACCGCGCTGAACAGCGACGCCGCTTCAGGCGAGACCAGTAACGCGGCAGTCGCCTGGCCGAAGAGCACGAACCCGAATTCGCCGGCCTGGCTGAGCAACAGCCCGAGGCGGATGCTGAGCTTCCAAGTGCAGCCGAACAGACGGCTCAGGCCGCTGATCAGGATCGCCTTGGTCACGATCACGCCCGCGGCGAGGCCGATCACGAGAAGCGGCCGATGCGCCACGATGTTGAGATCGAGGAGCATCCCCACGGAGAGGAAAAACAGCCCGAGAAGTATCGAGCGGAACGGCTCGACATCGGTCTCAAGCTCATGACGGTAGGGTGATTCGGCGAGCACCACGCCTGCGACGAATGCGCCGAGCGGGACTGAAAGATGCAGCGCATGCATTGCCGCGGCGGAGCCGATGACCGTGAACAGCCCAGCGACGACGAACAGCTCGCGCTCGCCAAGGCGCCCAATCAGGCGGAATAGTGGATTAAGCGCGACGCGGCCCACGATGACGAGGGCGATCACCGCAAGCACGGTGTAGAGCGCCAGCTTCCATCCGACCGGAGCGCTCAGATCCGGCGGCGTTCGCGCCATCGCCGCGATGATCGTGATCATCGGAACGATCGCGAGGTCCTGGAACAGCAGCACGGAAAACGCGCGCTCCCCCTGCGGCGTGTTCAGCTCGTTGTCCGAGCGGAGCATCGGCAGAACCTGCGCGGTCGACGAGAGTCCGAGTGGAAGGCCGATTGCGAGGGACGCTTCAGGCGAGAGGCCAAGCGCCAAGTAAAGAAGGAGGCTCAGCGCCAACCCGCACAGCACGACCTGCGCCAGACCGAGGCCGAAGATGTCCTTCCTCAAGCGCCACAATCGGCTCGGCTGAAGCTCGAGACCGACGATGAACAGCAGGAGCGCGATTCCAAGCTCGGTGACGCTGGTAAGCTGTTCGGGATCGCGGATGAGGCCGAGCAGGCCGGGCCCGATCAGCGCACCCGCCACGATATAGCCCAACGTCGCACCGAGCTTCAGCCGCCGGAAGAGCGTGACGAAAACAAGCGCGGCGCCAAGCATGATCGCGCCGCTTTCGAGGATTGCGGTGGTCGCCTGCGCCGTTTCGGCGGGCGTCGTCACGTCGCGGACTCGATCGCCGCAAGCAACGCGCGGAAGGGTAGCAGGATCGCGCCATGGCGTGCCTTGCGCGCCCGTGCCGGCTCAAGCGCGATGATCCCCGGCCAGTCGCCGGCTTCCTCCTGCTCCTGCGCCAGCCAGCGGCTGATAATCACCAGCGCGTCGGCAATCTCGTCATGAGTCCGACCGACGCCGTGTTGATTCACAAGCGCAGCGGAAGCCTGGCCGAAAGCGCAGGCGTGGACCTGCATCGAAAGTCGCTCGACGCGCCGCTCGCCATCGAGCTGCACAGTCATCGAAATGCGGCTGCCGCATGTGGGCGAACGAAGCTCCGCGCGGCCGTCCTCGCGCTCCAGAGCATGCGGATCGTGGAGCGAAGCGGCGAGCCGCAGGATCTCGGTCGTATAGAGCGGCCGGTTCATTCCCGCCGCCAAGTAGTGCCGCCCGGGCCGTCCTCCAAGACGATACCGTCGGCCTTGAGCTCGTCGCGGATTCTGTCCGCGTTCACAAAATCACGGTTCTTCTTCGCTGCTGTACGCTCCGCGATACGGGCTTCGATTGCCGCCTCGCCGCCCCCTCCCCTGAACCATTCGTCGGCTGTGTTCGACAGCAGCCCGAGCAACCCCGCGGATGCCTTTAACGTAGCGGCGTCGTCGATCGCCTGGAGCCGCGAGAGCGCTGCCGGCGTGTTCAGATCGTCCGAAAGCGCCTCCAGCACCTCGTCGTCGATCTGACCGGCAGGAGCATCTCCTCCCGCACGGTATAGGCGATCGAGGATCGTCTTCGATTGCTCGATTAGCGCCTCGGTCCAGGGCAACGGCTGGCGATAGTGCGCCGACAGCAGTGCGAGCCGAAGCGTCTCGCCCTTGTGCCCCTGGGCCAGAAGCTCCGCTGGCGTAATGATGTTGCCGAGGCTCTTCGACATCTTCTCCGCGCCCATGTCGACGAAGCCGTTGTGCACCCAGAAGCGCGCGAGCGGCAGGCCGGCGTGCGCGCAGCGGCTCTGCGCAATCTCATTCTCGTGATGCGGGAAGATGAGATCGAGGCCGCCGCCGTGGATGTCGATCGTGTCGCCGAGGTGCCGCTCGATCATCGCCGAGCATTCGGTGTGCCAGCCGGGTCGGCCCCGTCCCCACGGGGAATCCCAGCCGATCACACCCTCATCGCTCGGCTTCCAAAGCACGAAATCGGCGGGATCGCGCTTGTAGGGGGCGACCTCGACGCGAGCGCCCGCGATCATGGCGTCGCGGTCGCGTTTGCTGAGCACGCCGTAGTCGGGGTCGCTCGGAACGGAGAAGAGCACGTGCCCCTGCGCCTCATAGCCGTTGCCGTGCTCGATCAGGCGCTCGATCATTGCAATCATCGACGCGATTTCCTGCGTCGCATGCGGCGCGATGTCCGGTGGCTCCACGCCCAGGGCGCCCATGTCCTCGAGGTAGAATCGCTCGTACCGCTCGGTAATCACCGATGGATCGACGCCCTCCACTTCGGCCGCGGCGATGATCTTGTCGTCGACGTCGGTGACGTTGCGCGCATAGACGAGGCTGCTCGCGCCGAACTCATGCCGGATCAGGCGCGCGAGCGTGTCGAAGACCACGGCGGGCCGCGCGTTGCCGATATGGGCGCGGCCGTAGACGGTCGGCCCGCAGACATACATGGTGATCCGCTCGGGATTGGCCGGAACGAACGGCCGCTTCTCTCGCGTCAGCGTGTCATGCAGGCAGATCATTTGTCCGGCGCCTCATGATTGTGATGCCGTCGAGCCTCGACCCAGTCGACGATCGAACGGCCGCTGGCATTCAGAAGCGGGTAAGTTCGTGACTTGCTCATCCAGTGCGGCCGATCGGCCTGCGGTCCATAGACCATGTCGGTCGCAAGGTTCGCCAGCAGGAAGAACAATGTTGCGCCGAGCAGGCCCTTGAGCAGGCCAAAGCCGCCGCCGAGGACGCGATCGACGGGCCCGAGCACCGGCGAGCGCCTCGTCCTCCCGCCGAGCGACCGGGCGAGCAGCTTCACCAGGACGAAGCTAGGAATGAACAAAAGAGCAAAGGCGATCACCGCGGCTCCCGCGCTACTCCCGCCAAAGCTGTTTTCGAGGCCGCTCCACAATTGCGAATGGAACAGCTTCAGCATTGCGATGCCGACGATCCACGCAAGTAGCGAGACGACCTCGTGCACAAACCCGCGCACGAACCCGATGGCGGCGCCGCCGATCAGCAACAGGAAGACGAGGACGTCGAGCGCGGTCATGCCTTGGCGCTAGCTTAGGGCCAGAGCTGTTTCCAGCGACTATTCGAGGATTGGCTTGTAGACGGCTACTCGGCTCGGCGGCGTTACGCGGAGCCTCAGCAGGCTAACGCCAGCCGCCAGCAGGGCCGCGATCGACGCGGCAAGGAGCAGATCGGGGCCCGCGCCGATGCCGGACAAATGGAAGGCGACGCCGACCGTCACGGCACCAAAAGTCTGACCGAGCAGCCGCGCCGTAGCGAGCATTCCGCCGGCGGCGCCGGAGCGCGGCTTCGGCGCGGCGCTCACGATCGTCCGGTTGTTGGGCGATTGGAACATGCCGAAACCAATCCCACAGACTGCCATTCGCCAGGCAATCTGCAGATTGTCGGGATGCGCGCCGAGCTGCGAGAGGAGGAAGAGTCCCACGGCAAAGATAGTTAGGCCGACACCGCCGAGCAGTCCCGCCGGAACGCGGTCGGCCAGGCGTCCCGCGATCGGCGCGGCGATCCCGACGCCGATCGGCCACGGAGTGATCAGCAGCCCGGTCGCGAACACGCTTCGGCCGAGCAAGGACTGCAGCAGGAACGGAAGCGTCGTGTAAGCGAGCATCTGCGCTGCGAATGAGACGATCGACGCGCCGATCGACAAGGCGAAGATCGGGATCCGTAGCAGGTCCAGGGGCATGAGCGGCGCCTTGACGCCGCGCTCACGCCAAACGAGCGTCGAGCCGGCGGCGACGCCAAGAACCACGAGAGCGATCCCCAAACCCGCGCCCTCGCGTGCGAACATCTCGGCACCGAACACCACGCAACCCATCATCGCGGCACTCAGCATCGCCGAAGGCCAGTCGAACGGGCGGCCGTGGCCTTGCGGTTCCGGCAGCGACCTGCGGC
Organism: Sphingomicrobium sp.; assembly: GCA_036275975.1. Taxonomy (GTDB): domain Bacteria; phylum Pseudomonadota; class Alphaproteobacteria; order Sphingomonadales; family Sphingomonadaceae; genus Sphingomicrobium. Next base: position 13,823 of record DASUCP010000121.1, on the reverse strand, counting down.
CGACGATCAGCGCCGCAATTCCGATGGGAAGGTTGATGAGGAACAGCCACGGCCAGGAGGCGACGCTGAGGATCAGCGCCGCTAGTGTCGGGCCAATCGCCGCCGACATGGAAAGGACCATCGCATTGTAGCCGATGCCGCGGCCGAGCATGCTCGCGGGATAGGTTGCGCGGACCAGCGCGGCATTCATGCTCATGATGCAGGCGGCGCCGATGCCCTGGAACACCCGCGCGACGATCAGCAGCGGGAGCGTCCCGCCAAGCGCGCACCCAACCGACCCGATCGTGAACAGCGCGAGGCCCGGGATATAGATGCACTTGTAGCCGATGCGGTCGCCGAGCGCGGCGAGCGGCAGCAGGAGCACCGTGATCGTCAGCTGGTAAGCGTTGACCACCCACACCGAGCTTGCCGGCGACGCTCCGAGCTGGTGCGCGATGACGGGAAGCGCGACGTTGGCGATGGCACCGTCGAGCACCGCCATCGTCAGTGCGAGCCAGATGCTGATCACCGACCAGTAGCGGCGGGGAATCGGAAGCCCGTCTTCGGCGTGCGCTTCTGCGTGGGAAACGGTTTCGCGGTTCACTTGCGACGTCTCATGATTGGCTGGTCAACGAACCGCAACAGCTACGGATGCCAAGGCTGTTTTCGGCGCAAATTTAAGGTTCGGGTAACCATCCGCGCCTAGCTTCGCTTTGCAAAAGGGGAGCCAACTATGTCGCGGCAGAAGAGCCGAATTGCGAGCGTCGATCCGGGGCATCCGCTCGCCGATCTCGGACCGCAGCTGGTCAAGCGCGGGCTGATCGATCCTCTGATTTCGGTCGTCGTCCCGGTGAAGAACGAGGAGCTCGCCATCCTGCCGTTCGTCGAGCGCGTCTCGGCAGTTCTCGATGGCATCGCAACCAATGAGAGCTGGGAAATCCTCTTCGTCGACGACGGAAGCACCGACCAGACGCTCGCCGCAATTATCGGCGCGCGCATGCGTGAGCCGCGTGTTCGCGCCCTCTCGCTGTCGCGCAACTTCGGCAAGGAAGCGGCACTGAGTGCCGGCCTCGACCATGCGCGCGGGCGTGCGGTGATTCCCATGGACGTCGACATGCAGGATCCGCCGGAGGTGCTGCCCGAGATGGTCGCGAAATGGCTCGACGGCTACGAGATGGTGTTCGGGGTTCGACGCTGCCGCGCCACCGATTCCTGGGCCAAGCGGCTGACCGCCGGTCTCTATTACCGCGCGCACAACATGGTCTCGCAGGACAAGATTCCGGAGAATGCCGGCGACTTCCGCCTGCTCGACCGCAAGGTCGTCGAGGTCATCCGCGCGCTGCCCGAGCGCAACCGCTTCATGAAGGGCCTCTTCGCCTGGGCGGGATTCAAGCAGGCCTCGGTCGAATATAATCGCGTCGAGCGCGAGCACGGCAAGACCAAGTTCAACTACTGGAAGCTGTGGACGTTGGCGCTCGACGGGATCACGTCCGCATCGACGGTGCCGCTCCGCATCTGGAGCTATGTCGGCGCCGTCGTCGCCATGTTCGCGCTTGGCTATGCCGGGTTCATCGCGGTGCGCACGCTCGCGTTCGGCATCAAGCTGCCCGGCTATGCCTCGATCATGGTCTCAGTGCTGTTCCTCGGCGGAGTCCAGCTGATCTCGCTGGGCGTGCTCGGCGAATATGTCGGCCGCATCCTGACAGAAGCCAAGCAGCGTCCGCTGTACGTCGTTCGAGAAGCGATCGGCGTGGAAGCGGACGCCGCGCGCTAGCGCCGGAGGACTTGGTCGACCAGCTGCCGTAGGTTCGCAAATTCGGCGAGCCGAATACCCTCGCTGCCTTTGATGCCCTTCGGCACCCAACCCATTTCAAACCCAAGCTTTGCCGATTCCTTGAGGCGAAGTCCGGCATGAGCGACGGGTCGGATTTCACCGGACAACGCAATTTCGCCGAGCACCACCGCTTCGGACGGAACTGGCCGCTCTGACAGCGCCGAAACGAGTGCAGCCGCGACGGCCAGATCGGCTGCGGGATCGCTGAGGCGATACCCACCCGCGACGTTGAGATAGACTTCCGCCGTCGCGAAGCTGAGCCCGCAGCGAGCCTCCAGCACGGCGAGGATCATCGCGAGACGTCCGCTGTCCCAGCCGACCGCCGCGCGCCGCGGAGTTGCTCCGGTTGCGAGACGCACGACCAGCGCCTGGATCTCGACCAGCACCGGACGCGAGCCCTCGATTGCCGGGAAGACGCTGGTGCCGCTGACCGGTTCGCCGCGATGGGTGAGGAACAAGGCGGACGGGTTCGGCACCTCGGTCAGCCCCTGCCCTTCCATGGCGAACACGCCGATCTCGTCGGTGCCACCGAAGCGGTTCTTCATTGCGCGGAGGATTCGATACTGGTGGCTGCGCTCGCCCTCGAAGCTCAGCACCGTGTCGACCATATGCTCGAGGACGCGTGGGCCCGCAATCGTGCCGTCCTTGGTGACGTGCCCGACGAGCACCACTGCAGCCCCGCGCTCCTTGGCGAAGCGCACCAGCTCCTGCGCCGACGCGCGGACCTGGCTGACAGTCCCTGGCGCGCCCTCCATCAGGTCCGAATGCATGGTCTGGATCGAATCGATGATGAGCAGCGCGGGGGGCTCGCCCTCGCCGACCGTCGTCAGAATGTCCCGGACCGAAGTCGACGCGGCGAGCCTAACCGGAGCAGCGCCAAGGCCGAGGCGCACCGCGCGAAGGCGCACCTGCTCGGCGGACTCCTCGCCCGAAACATAGACGACCTTGTGTCCCTCGCTCGCGAGCCGAGCGGCGACCTGCAGCAGCAGCGTCGACTTACCGATCCCCGGATCGCCGCCCACCAGCATGGCGGAGCCTGCGACAATGCCGCTGCCGATCGCCCGGTCGAACTCCGCAAGCCCGCTCGGCAGGCGCTGCGGAAGCGCCGCGGGCGTTTCGAGGCCGACGAGAGGGATGACACGCCCGCCGCCCTGAAGGTTGTGCTTCGCCGCAAAGATGCTCGAAAGCTCGGCGCTCTCCTGCACGAGCGTGTTCCACTCGGCGCAATCCGCACACTGCCCCTGCCAACGCGTCGAAACGGACCCGCAGGACTGGCAAACATAGCGCGTCTTGAGCTTCCCCATGTGCGGAACAATACACGAACATCGCTTTAGTGGAAGAGCATCAACAGCAGCAGGGCAGACCTCCGCGAAATCGCCTGATATGGCGCCCTCATGGATGGAATTTCGCTCGCCCCGATCGGAGCCCTGCTGCTCGTCGCGTGCCTCATCGCGATGCTCTCGCGGCGCCTCGGACTGCCCTACATCGTGGGCCTGGTCGTCGCGGGCTTCCTGGTTGCCTTGATGCCGAACGCGCCGCAGCTGCCGCTTTCGCGCGAGCTCATTTTCAACGTCCTTCTTCCCCCGCTGGTATTTGAAGGCGCGCTCCAGCTCGACTGGCGGCGATTTCGCCACGAACTCCCACTGACGTTGACGCTGGCCTTTGCCGGGGTGGCAATTGCCGCGCTGGTGGTCGCCGCTGGAATGCACTGGATCATCGGATGGAGTTGGATCGGCGCAGCGCTGTTCGGAGTCCTGATTGCCGCGACAGATCCCGTTTCAGTGATCGCCGCCTTTCGCGAAATGGGCTGCCAGCCGCGCGTGTCGATGGTGGTCGAGTCCGAAAGCCTGCTCAATGATGGCGTCGCGGCAGTCGGCTTTGCGGTTCTCTCCGCGATTGCCGTTGGGTCATCACCCACAGTCGCCAGCGTGATCCCTGCCTTCGTGTGGATCCTCGGCGGCAGCCTGTTGATCGGCGTCACGGTTAGCGGAGCGATACTGCTGATCGTTGGCCGCACCGACGACCCGCTCGTCGAGATCACGCTGACGACGCTGGCCGCTTACGGGTCATTCCTCATCGCCGAACGCCTCCACGCCTCGGGCATCATCAGCGCGCTCACTGCTGGACTGATGATTGGAAGCCTTGGGCCGAGGGGGGCAATTTCGCCGGACGGCCGTGAGCGCGTGCATTCGGCCTGGGAGTATTTTGCCTTCCTCGCCAACAGCTTCGTTTTCATCCTGATCGGCATGAGCGTCGCCAATCAACCCTTCCACCGGCTAAGCTCTATCGCCGCCGTGGCCGCGATCCTCCTCGTGCTCGTCGGACGTGCAGTTTCGATTTACCCGCTGGCAGCAGCCTTCCGCGCCTCGCGCTGGCGGATCGCATCATCATTCCAGCACACCTTGTTCTGGGGCGGCCTGCGCGGCGCACTTGCCCTTGCTCTCGCGCTGGCGGTGCCGGCGAGCGTTCCCGAACGCAACGCGATCATCCTGACGGCTTTCGTCGTTGTCGCATTCTCGATCCTCGTCCAGGGCCTCACGATGCCTCTTCTGATCAAGCGGCTGGAGCTGAACGGGCTGGAACACGAAGAGGCAGTTGCCGCCCCGTCCGCCACTGGCTAGGCGGCTCGGGTGAGCTTCCTCCCCGAGCCGCTGCGCATCTCCCATTTTCGATATTTCTGGCTCGCCCGGCTCACGGCGACCATCGGCCAGATGGCGATGGTGATCGTCATCGGCTGGCAAGTGTACGACATCGCGCGGCACACGATGGGCCTAAAGGAGGCCGCCTTCCGGCTCGGCATCATCGGCCTAGTCCAGTTTCTCCCTTTATTCCTCCTGACGCTGGTGACCGGCTGGACCGCGGACCGCGTCGACCGCCGCTGGATCGCCCGCGCCTCCGTCGCGCTAGAGTTCGGATGCGCAAGTGCTCTCGGCTGGTTCGCCTGGACGCACGCCACCACCCTCGAGATCCTGTACGTGATCGCCGCCCTGCTCGGCGTCGCGCGCGCCTTCGCCGGCCCCGCCTTGGGCGCGCTGGCGCCGAATCTCGTCCCCCGCAACATCCTGCCGCGCGCAATCGCGCTATCGTCGATCGCGTGGCAGACCGGCGCAATCCTCGGGCCGGCGCTCGGCGGCTATCTGTACGCATGGGCGCCGTTCGCGCCTTACGCGGCCAGTGCCGGGTTGTTCGGGATCGCCTTCGTCGGCCTACTCGCCATTGGGCCAGTCAAGCGAAGCGAAGTCGCGCGCGGGTCGAACCCCTGGACTCAGATGGTCGAAGGCCTGCGCTACGTCCGCCGAAACCGCCTCGTGCTCGGGGCAATCAGCCTCGACCTTTTTGCGGTCCTCTTGGGCGGCGCGACCGCAATGCTTCCGGTCTTCGCACGCGACGTGCTGCACGCGGGGCCTGAAGGGCTCGGACACCTCAGGGCCGCGCCGGCGGTCGGCGCGACGCTGACGGCGGCATTCTTTTCGGTCCGCCCGCTCAAACACAATGTCGGCGTGAAGATGCTGACGGCAGTCGGCGTTTTCGGGACCGCCACCATTGTCTTCGGCTTTTCGCGATGGATGCCGCTGTCGCTTGCCTGCCTTGCGCTCCTCGGGGCGGCGGACATGTTCTCCGTTTACGTCCGCCAGTCGCTGATCCAGCTCTACACGCCTGACGCGATGCGCGGCCGAGTGGGCGCGGTCTCGTCTCTCTTCATTTCCGCCTCGAACGAGCTCGGAGAAACCGAGTCAGGGTTCCTTGGCGCGCTCATCGGACCTGTACCCGCCGTGATTGTCGGCGGAGTGGGCGCAATCGGCGTCGTGCTGCTGTGGTCCTGGTGGTTTCCCGAGCTCCGCCTTGCAAAGACGTTCGACGCACCCGATTTGCGCGGGGCCCTACTAGAGGAGAGCGTGGGATGAAGGCCGCGACCGTTCTCGACACGATCGGCAACACGCCGCACATTCGGATCAACCGCCTGTTCGGCGATCGCGCCGAGGTCTGGATGAAGTCCGAACGGGCGAACCCGGGCGGCTCGATCAAGGACCGTATCGGGCTCGCGATGGTCGAGGACGCCGAGCGGTCCGGCAAGCTGAAGCCGGGCGGCACGATCATCGAGCCTACCTCCGGAAACACGGGGATCGGACTGTCGATGGTGGCCGCGGTGAAAGGGTACAAGATCATTCTGGTCATGCCGGAAAGCATGAGCCTTGAACGCCGCCGGCTGATGCTCGCTTACGGAGCGACTTTCGACCTCACGGCGAAGGAAAAAGGCATGTCGGGAGCGGTCGAACGCGCCCGCGAGCTGGTCGAACAGACTCCCAACAGCTGGATGCCTCAGCAATTCGACAATCCCGCCAACGTCGAAGTTCACCGTCGCACCACCGCCCAGGAAATCCTTCGCGACTTCGCGGATACTCCGATCGACGCGATCATTACCGGAGTCGGCACAGGTGGACACATCACCGGCTGCGCGGAAGTGCTGAAGCCGGTTTGGCCAAACCTCAAGGTCTTCGCGGTCGAGCCCGCGCTGGCGCCGCTGCTCAGCGAGGGCAGGGCGGGCCCGCACCCAATCCAGGGACTCGGCGCCAATTTCATCCCGAGCATCCTCAATCGCGACATTCTCGATGGCATTATCGACGTCGACGCCAACGAGGCGAAGGAGATGGCACGCCGCGCAGCCCGCGAGGAAGGCTTGCTGATCGGCATTTCCTCCGGTGCGGCGCTCGCGGGCGTCGCGCAGAAGCTGCCTGAGCTCGGCGATCACCCGCGCATCCTGACTTTCAATTACGATACCGGCGAGCGTTATTTGTCTGTTCCGGACTTCCTCCCGGAGTAGGCCAAAGAAATAGGCTTAAGACGCCGCTAACTCCGTTCGTTTGCCCCACGGTTAACCCCCGCGCGCTACGTGTACGTGCGTGGACAGGTCCGGATGCATCTTGCGTGCCGGACACCGTGGGGTTCGATGCGCAGGTCGCGATTCGCCAAGGCTTTTGAAACGAGCGACACCATTCGCCAGTGCACGTCCGTGCGCGAAGCCTTTTGGTTCGATCTGCGGACTCCCGATACCAGCGGTGAGCGCTCACTCGCAGATTGGCGTGTAGCAGGCCTTGACCTCATCGCGCTGTTGCTCGGCTTCACCCACCTGCTGTTCGCCGTCGCCTATCTCCTGCTCTCCCACAAAATTCCGATCGACCTGGGCCTCGACAATCCACTAATGCCCGTCTTCCTGGCGCTCGCGCTCGACGCGATTGCAGCGACGGCTTTGCTCACCCGGCATCGCTTCGATTTCGCCTCTCAGACAATCGTCCGCTCGCTATGTGTTTACCTTGCCGTGTCTGGACTGATCTGGACGTGGTTCGGACAGGCGATTCAGGACGATGCATTCGTGACATCGATTTCGGCGACGCAGATCGTGCTGTGCGCCGGCATCAGCATGAGCACTGTGGCGTCGGTCAGCTCGCCGCCGCTGGCCGTCGTCAATGCGATCATTTCGACTTTTTCGGCGCTGGCGCTCGCAACTTCGCCCCTCATCCCGATCGGGGTCGCAATCCTGTCGCTCGTGTTGATCGCCTACAGCATCGCCGGCACTCGCAAGATCATAGCCACTGGCCGAGTTCGTCTGAAGGTCGAGGCCCAGGCGCGCAAGGCGCTGCACTTCGTCGATGAGTTCGAGAACAGCGGCCGCGGATGGTTCTGGGAAACGGACTCGCTTGGAACGCTCTCATACGTTTCACGCCAACTCGCGGACGATTTCCAGTGCGAACCTGAAAAGCTCCTCGGCCGGCAATTCACCGACTTGCTGTCGGTCGACCATGAATCGGATTCGATGGAGGAGCGAAAAACGCTCGGCTTCCACTTGTCCGCCCGCTTTCCCTTCTCGGACGTGGTGGTTCGCGCGGCCAGCGAAGAGGACGTCCACTGGTCACTATCGGGCAACCCGATCTTCGACGAGCGCGGCCGCTTCCTTGGTTTTCGTGGAATCGGCACGGACCTCACGGAGCAACGCAAGTCGGAGCGCGAGATCTCGCGCCTCGCAAGATTCGATTCCCTGACCGCCCTGCCCAACCGGGCTATGATGCGTCAGACGCTCGACGACGCGCTGCGCAACGCATCCCATCGGCAGAAGGGCTGTGCGCTGTTCATGATCGACCTCGATCGCTTCAAGAACGTCAACGACACGCTCGGGCACCCGATCGGCGACGGCCTCCTGCGCCAGGTTGCCGAGCGGCTGAAGTCCGTCATGGGCAACCACGGCCAGGTCGGACGCCTCGGCGGCGACGAATTCCAAGCCGTCCTTCCGGGCACGGTGGATCTCGGTCTGCTCGAGTCGCTGGCCAAGACGTTAATCGAGCAGGTGTCGCGACCCTATCAGGTCGAAGGCCATAAAGTGACGATTGGGGCGTCCGTCGGCATAGCGATCGGCGATCCGGGCCGGGCCAGCGCCGATGCGCTGGTTCGCAACGCGGACCTCGCGCTCTATGCAGCGAAGGCAGCGGGACGCGGCAAGCACCGGCTCTACGAACCGTCGATGCACAGCGAGGCCGCCGAGCGGCAGGTGCTCGAAAACGATCTCCGCCAGGCGATCGATCGCGGCGAACTTTCAGTCCATTACCAGCCGATCGTGCGCGCCGCAGGCGAGGAGCTCTCCGGCTTCGAATCTCTCGTGCGGTGGCAGCATCCCACCCGAGGGCCGATTTCACCGGCGAAGTTCATCCCGCTCGCCGAGGAGGCCGGCCTCATCGGGCGGATCGGCGAATGGGTGCTTCGGACCGCGCTCGAAGAGGCTGCACACTGGCCCGACTCGGTTCGCGTGGCCGTCAACCTGTCGCCGCTCCAGTTCAACGATCCGGGCGTGATCACGATGGTTTCCAACCACCTGCAGGAAACCGGGGTCCGTCCGGGCAGGCTGGAGTTGGAGATCACCGAAGGCGTGTTCCTAGCGGAGGGCGACACCACCGACGAGACCTTCGCCAATCTGAAGAAGCTGGGCGTCCGCCTCGCGCTCGACGATTTCGGTACCGGATACAGCTCACTCGGCTACTTGAAGAAAGCGCCGTTCGACAAGATCAAGATCGACCAGAGCTTCGTTCGTGGTGCGGCGTCGACCATCAACCGGAACGCCGCGATCATTCGCGCCATCGTCACCCTTGCTGAAACGCTCGGCATGGATACCTGCGCGGAAGGCGTCGAAACGCATGATGACCTTCACCTTATCCGCGATCTCGGTGTCAGCATGGTGCAAGGCTATATTTTTGGCCGTCCCGTCCCTTCAGTCGAAGCCAGGGAGCTTGCCAACGCCCCCACGGTCGCTGCGGACGGCTTCCAGTGCATGCGCGAGCAGCGTCATCGCCTGATGCGCCGCGCCGTTACCTGCATTGACGGCGAGATGGTCGAAGTTCGCCTTCGCAACATCTCGTCCATGGGGTCGCTCGTTGAGTGCCCAATCCCGGTCGCGCCAGGCAGCGAGCTCACCATTGATATCGTGGGCGTAGCGCCCGTCCGCGGCATCGTGCGCTGGTCGCAATCGGGCAAGTTCGGCGTGCAGTTCGAAGACCGCTTCGACCTAGGCCGCCTGGCACCAAAGAAGGATCGTCGCGACCAGGTCAGCATGCTTCGGCCGTCCTACCTGGCAAGCGACCGCCGCGCGAGCTAGAGCCCGGCGAACTGACGCGCCTCGGCGCGATCCTTACCGTAGAAATCATCGAAATAAACGATCGACGTGCCGCTCGGCACCGCCGTCAGATAGGTGATGTACAGCGGCACGGGCGCCGGCAGGTTCACCTTCTGCTCGGGCTTGGCGCCCTGCGGGCTCGGCGGGTGGCCATTAAAGAGCCAGCGCGCGAGCCGTTTCGCATCTTCGAGCCGCACGCAGCCATTGCTTTGCAGTCGGGCGGCGTCCTCGATTTTTTCCCTCTCGGGCGTGTCGTGGAGCCAAATGCCCTGCGGGTTGGGGAACATGAACTTCATCTTGCCCATCGAGTTCGCCGGGCCCGGCTTTTGCCGCAGGCGAGCCTCCACGCGGCCGGCAGCAACCGCGTGCCAGTCGATCGACATCGGGTCGATCACATGCGGGTGGTCGCCCCAATCCGACAACAGCTCGTAACCCCGATTCTTAAAGTAGGCGCGCCCCTCCTTGAGGATGGTCGGCGCAAGACGCTTCGCAGTGATGTCGGCGGGCGAGTTCCAATAGGGATTGAGCGCGATGTAGCGGATGAACGCGTTCATCATCGGCGTCTGCGCGATCGGATCCGGCCGACCGGCAACCACGCGCATCGAGTCCACCACTCTTCCGTCCTCATACATGTAAAGGCGAGCCGCCGGAGGGTTCACGATCACATAGTGGCCCTTGCTGGCAGGAAGCGCGCGAGCGCGTTCCAGATTCAATTCGAGCAGCCGGCGCTCGGCATCACTGTGATAGATCCGCGCCGCGAGCGCCTGACGAAGCTTGGCATAAATCGGGCTCATCCACTCCATCTGCCCGACATAGTCCGATAGCGAAGGCGCTGCCGCGGCGGCATTCAGAAGGGCAATCGGGGAAGGCGGCGTCGGCCGAAGCTCCCGATCCACGTAGATGATTCCAACTCCGGGATCGTGCTTCATGTCGCGAGCGTAGGCGACGAAGGCGTTGCTGAGCATCATGTCGGCGCGCTGCACCGCTCCGGGGCTTCCGCTGCGGGTGTCCTGCACGGCCCGCGTCAACCCCTTCACATTGTACCGGCGCGGGTTGAGGCGGTCCGCTTGCGCGGTCGCAAGCAATTGGATGAGCTGTTGCGCAGCCGCCCCGGAGTTCGGCGAGAACCACAGGGGCGTCCCGCCGCGCGAACGGTAGAACGCGTCGACTTCGACCCCGAATGATGGAGCCGCTGCCGCCGCCGGTTGCGACGGACCCGTCAAAGCGAGCGGAATAGCCGCGATCGACGCTGCCGCCGCCAGGCCGAGGCTGAGGATTCCGTTCCGCGGCAGCGCGCCGCGCGAAAGCTTGCCGTTGATGTCCACTTTGTCTCCCTCGCGCGCGAACGGCGCCCTTCCGGCATAACGCACAACCATGGCTTGTGTTTATCGCGATCCTCGGCTGAACCTTCAATGGCCCACAAAAGCTTTTCTTCTGAGACGCTTAATCCTCACAAAAGAAGCGCCGGCATTTGCCGGCGCTTCCCTTGTTCACGTCAATCGCCCGTTAGTAGCGGCGGTTGATGTCGACGTTGCGGACATATCCGCGATAGTCGACGTCACAGCGGAAGCTGAGGTCCGCGGCATTGTTGTAGCCGTAACCCAGCGCGCCATAAGCGCCGACGCCATAAGGCCCATAATTATTGTAGGCCATCCGGCCGCTGCTCGCGAGGCCGCGAATGCGCATACCGCTGCGCGTCGGGGTGGTCGAAGTCACTGCGACTACTCGGCCCTGCGCGGTCGGGATACCGACCAACGATCCGAGAATTTCGCCGAGGCTGGTGCGGTTATACAGGCGGTTTTGAACCGCAGCGGTGCACTGCGAAGCAGCAACCGAGGGGTTCACCGAACCGTAGGCGTTATAACCGTAGCTGTAAGGGCTGTAGCCGTAAGTGCTGTAGCCGTACGGGTAGTACTGGGCGGACGCAGGGGCCGCCGCGGCGATCGCCGCCATGCCCGCAGCGCCTGCCAGGATTTTCGTCATGTTACGCATGGCTCATTCCTCCTTCCGTGTGGTTGGAGCCTTGGGGTTAAAACGCCCCACGGTTGAACCATGGGCATGCATTCGTCGCGGACGAGGCGCGGTCCGTCGTTGCATGCTGAACGGCAGTTAAACACGTGAGGGCTGTCACGTGATCTGCGCCGAAATGAATGCCGATCAGCGGCGAGACGTTCTGCCGTCAATTGTCTAGTCTAAGACTAGAGATTACTCTTTTGCTGTCGCAGCCCCACTCCCCTGAGGCGCGACGGCGGGGGCAGGTGACGGCACGTAGCCTGCCCCCGCTCCCATCAGCTTAGTGCGTTCTTTCCGGCTCCCGCGCGGAGGGCGCTTCGGCGCCCACCAAGTCGTCGAACAGCGCGCGATAGTGAATCATCGCCTGCCGCAAATCTTCGGTGCTCGCGTCGCCGCGTTCGTGCCGGACAGCGATGTCGTGAGCAGTCCGGTAATGCTCGACGACGGTCGGATGGTCCACCGAGATGTCGCCCGCGCGCTGCGCGAAATCGCTGACGGGATAGCCGCGAGCCTTCATCACGTCGCCGAGAAGGGCATCCGCGAACGCGACCGCGCGCGGCGGGTCGTCGACGAACCGCGCCTGGACGTCGGTCCAGCGCTGGATGAATTCGCGGCGCTCAGCAGGCTCGAGCGGACGAATGTCGAGTTTCTCGACACGCTTTTCGCGTTCGGCGAGTTCCGCTTCCGCCTCCGAGCGGCCTCCCTTGGCGTCCACAGCACGGTCGTATTCCGGCCCGAACCGGTCGCGCAAATGTTCCGACCGGCGCCGGCGCGACCAAAGAATTCCGGCAACGACCAGCAGGGCGACGATTACGATCGCAACGACGATCCAGGCAGTCTGAGTCATTCTCCCACTCCTTGCTTGCGGAGATCAGAGAACAACAACGAACGGCGCCGTGATGAGGTGCATCATTGCGCCTGCTCGCCAAGCGAGCACTCACGCTGCCGAACGTTCGGGAGGCTCGTCGACAAATTCGCGCGTCGCACCGGGCGGCTGCAATGCGGCAGGCTCGATCGGACTCAATTCGGGAGGCGGCACATGGCAGGCTGGCAACGGAGGCAACGGAGCATCCGGGCAAGCGGCGATAGCGGGTTGGAAGACGTCGGGGTACGCAAACACGGGAGGCAGTCCAGTAGCGGACTGCAACCGATCTGCAAGACTTAGAAAGCCTCCGCCGGAATTTTCATGAGGCTTTCAGCGCCAGCCTCGATCTTGCGGCGTAGAGCGGTCGAGAGCGGTAGCTCCCGGTCGGCATAGAAGCGAGCAGTCGCAAGCTTTGCTTCGTGGAAGCCCCGGTCGCCTCCTTCGGCGAGAGCTCGTTGGGCAGCAGCGGCCATCTTGAGCCACATCCAGCCAAGAGTGACCAGGCCCATCAGGTCCATGTAGGCGTAAGCGCCTGCCCCCGCATTGTCCGGATCTGCCATGCCGTTCTGGGCGAGCCAAATGGTGGAGGCCTGAAGATCCTGCAACGCTGGCTCGAGCGCAGCGGCAACGCGGGCGGGGTCGCCGGCCTGCTTCGCTTCAGCGATATCGCGCGCGACAATCTCGAAAAAGCTGCGGACCGCACGGCCGCCATCGCGCGGCAGCTTGCGGCCGACAAGGTCCATCGCCTGGATCCCGTTGGTGCCCTCGTAAATCTGGGTGATGCGCGCGTCGCGGACGAACTGCTCGACGCCCTGCTCGCGGATATAGCCATGACCGCCGAGCACCTGTTGCGCGTGGACGGCGGCAGCGAAGCCTTTGTCCGTGAGATAGCCCTTGATGACTGGCGTCAGCAGGCCAAGCAGGTCGTCCGCCTGCTGCCGCTCCGTCTCGTCGGGCGAACGGCGGAACAGGTCCACGAGCAGCGCACCATAAAGCACGAGGGCGCGGCCGGCCTCGATCCACGCCTTCGACTCCATCAGCATGCGGCGCACATCGGGATGGACGATGATCGGATCAGCGTTCGCTTCGGGGTCGCGCTCTGACTCCTTGAGAGCGCGGCTCTGGCGGCGGTCCTTCGCGTAGGCGACGGCATTCTGGTAGGCGGCCTCGCCCTGGGCGAGGCCCTGAAGTCCGACGCCGAGCCGCGCGGCATTCATCATGATGAACATGGCCTGGAGGCCCTTTTCGGGCTCGCCGACAATCCAGCCCTTCGCGCCGTCGTAATTCATGACGCACGTCGCGTTCCCGTGAATGCCCATCTTCTTTTCGAGAGCGCCGCAACCCAGCTTGTTTCGTTCGCCGAGACTACCGTCCTCATTCACCAGGAACTTCGGCACTACGAACAGGGAAATGCCTTTGACGTTGTCCGGAGCGCCGGCGCGCTTGGCCAGCACGAGATGGATGATGTTCTCGCT
>DASUCP010000120.1:0-2014 GCA_036275975.1 Sphingomicrobium sp. | reverse complement strand
GGGATTGAGGTCCGCGCCCCCGCCGAACCAGCGCTTCGTAGTTGTGAGGAAGCGCGTGTTCATGTGGACCGCCGGGACGTGCGGGTTCGCCATGTGCGCGACGAGGCTGATTCCGGTCGCGAAGAAGCTCGGGTCTTCTGCGGCGCCCGGGATGCTCTGGGCGAATTCGGTGCTGAACTGCCCGCCGACGGTGGAGACGTTCACGCCGACCTTCTCGAACACTTTGCCCGTCATCTGGCCACGAACGCCGCCGCCGCCCGGTTCGCCGGTGGCGTCGGTGCGATCCCATGGAATGAACGTGAACGCAACCTCGCTGCCCGCCTCGCGCTCGATGCTCTCGAACTCGGCGCAGATCCGGTCCCGCAGCGACTCGAACCAGTCGCGCGCGGCTTGTTGCTGTTCGTCGAGCTCAATCATTTCGCGCCTCAATCGCGAGAGTTAGGCGTCCGCGCAAGAAGCGGCATTACCTCGATGTAATCTTTGCATAAATCTGCCGTTCACGGGCTCGGGACCAACTCCGCGTGACCTAAAGCAATTCCAGAGGGCTGTTACGAGATGCACAAGATTTTGATCCCGCTGGCGCTCGGTGCTGCGATCGCCTCCACGGCCGCCGTCGCGCAGAACCAGCCTCAACAGGGAGGGCGCTGGATGCAGGACATGACCCGTGCGCAGGCGCAGCAGATGACCGACGGCATGTTCCAGCGCTTCGACCTCAATCACGACGGCGTCGTGACGCGCCAGGAGGCCGAGCAGGCCGCCTCGCAGTTCGGGGCCGGGCACCGTGCCGAGAAGATGATCGACCGAATGTTCGGAAGCGCTCAGTCACTAACGCTGCAGCAGGCTCAGGCGCAGGCGCTCGCTCGGTTCGACCGCGACGACCTCAACCACGACGGAGTGGTCACTGGGGCGGAGCGGCAGCAGGTGCGTGCGCAGCTGAAGGCGCAGCGCGGAGAGAAGCCGGGTCAATAAACGCGTCGCTGCGCGTTAACGAGCATCCGGAGCAGCATGGCGACGGGGCGGGGCACCCCGACCTTCCCCTCGAGCCACAGGCTCACCGCGGAACGGGATACGCCGATCGCCTGAGCGAGGTCGTTCTGGGTGCGATAGCCGAGGCTGCGCATTGAGGAGCGAAGCTCGTCCGGCGACATCGAAGCGAGCATTTCGCGATTCTCGCTCATCTGGATCATGGTGCTCATCAGATTGCGTCCGCCCCGCGATCACCGGTTCGGATCCGGATCGCCTGCTCGACGTCGAGGACGAAAATCTTGCCGTCGCCGATTCGGCCTGTCCGAGCGGCATTCTCAATCGCCTCGACGACATTTTCGACGAGCGAATCCTCGACGACGACCTCGACTTTCACCTTGGGCAGGAAGTCGATGACATATTCGGCGCCGCGATAGAGCTCGGTATGCCCCTTCTGACGGCCGAAGCCTTTCACTTCGGAAACGGTGATGCCGGACACTCCAACGTCATGCAGCGCGTCCTTCACGTCGTCGAGCTTGAAGGGCTTGATGATCGCCTCGATCTTCTTCACGCGACCCTCGCTTCGCTCGTGCTTCCAGTGCTCGTCATGCCCCCGGCATGACTGTGCGCTTCAGCCCGTGTCCGAATGGCAGTAACGCTAATGCCCAATCGACGCCGCATTTGGAAGGCAGTCCGCGAAGCGAAATGAAAGCGATCATTCTTTCTGCCGGACAGGGCTCTCGCCTTGGCCATATGGTCGACGACCGGCCCAAGTGCCTGATCGACTTCAACGGGCGGAGCTTGCTGGACCGGCAGCTGGACACTCTGAAAGCGAACGGCGTGAACGAGGCGGTGGTCGTGACAGGCTTCCACGACGATCTGGTCAATGAGGCGATCGGCCGGAGGAACGGCGGACCGAACGTCCGGACGATCTACAACCCCTTCTACAAGGTCGCGGACAATACCGGCTCCTTGTTCATGGCGCGCGAAGAGCTGGCGGGCGACTGCCTCGTGTGGAACGGCGATACCTTGGTGTCGCGCGCGCTGATGG
>DASUCP010000119.1:0-9757 GCA_036275975.1 Sphingomicrobium sp. | reverse complement strand
TACGACTTGAGGTTTGCGACGGCCTGACGAGCCGCTTGGCGGCAGTCGTAGGGGAGTTTCTCTCGCATGCAGTAATCGGGGAAGTTGCCCGTCTGCAGCCAATATTGGGGAATTCCTGCCTTCGCGAGAACGCCAACGAGGCGCGGGTCCTCCCGGAGCTTCTCGAACCCGCGCTCGAAGACCCAGTCCGGACCCCACTGTCCCGGGGGAGCGGTGACGGGCAGGTTCTTGTCGAGTGCCAGCAAGGATTCGTCGATGTGGCCGAACAATGCCTGCATCATCTCATCGAGGCCGCGGGCTTCGCCGCAATTCTGCTCGATTGCTGCGGCCGAGGGGACGGTGCCTTGCTGTCGAGCCTTGAAGACGAATGAGGCGCACTTGGCCGTGACCGGCCTGTGCTTGCCTGCGTTCCACGCGTGCGTCGCCCTATTCAAGTCGCCGTAAATCAGCTCGGCCTGCCATTCGTAATTGTTGGCCCAGCTTAACCGGTCGGGGACCTGACTGCGAACCAGGTCGAACTGATCGCGCGCGCCCTCGATGTCGCCGGATTCGGCAAGTAAGAAGCCGTAGAAGCCGCGCTGATTGTAATCGAGTGGATAGTCGCCCACGAATTGCGCGAACTGGGTACGGCCTTCGCCGATGCGGCCGACCTTCACCATGAATCGGCCGAGCAAGCTGTGGTTCCAGGGATAATCGGGATCGAGACGCAAGCCGTCCCTCAGGTAACGCTCGCGCACGGCGAGGCTGACGCGTGGATCGGCGACTTTCGCCATCGGCCAGCGAACGACGCCGTTGTTCGGGTCGAGCTCCAGCGCCTTTTTGATTTCGCCGTCGATCGCAAGCAGGTCAGCGCGGTTGGTGATGGGGTCGTAAAAGGTCGCAAGCTCGGTCGCATAATATGCGTGCGCCAAGGCGCTGTTCGGTGCGACCTCGACCAGCGCCTTGGCCAGATTCGGCAACTGATCCGAATTTTCGAAGAAATCCTGACCCGCTTCGCAATAGCGAAGGATGCGCGAGAACAGCTCCGCTGAATTGTAGTTCGGAATGCGCCGTTTGGTGTAGATGGCGCAGCGAAGCACGCCGGCGGTGAGCATCGCAAACTCGTCAGCGAGCTGGCGGCTCTCCGCCGCGGATCGGCTGACCTCGTTCGACCACAGCGTCCGGCCCGACCTCGAATCCACGATGTCGGCGCTGATCCGCAAGTCTCCGCCATCCCGTGCGACGCTCCCTTTCAACCCGAAGTCGGCGCGGTCGAGCGCACTGCGAGGCGCTGTCCATTCGGCGGCCGTTTCGATCAGATTCGTCGCGAAGATTCGTTCGACGCTCTCGCCGGCCAGCCGGGCCGCGAGCTTGCTTTCCGGGTCGCCTGTCAATGCTTCGAAGCGGTAAACGGCGACCGTTCCGCCCTTGAACTGGCTGGACGCCGGCACTCGCGCGAGGAAGAGGTACACTGCCGCCGCCACTGCCACGATGATGGAGAATGCAGCGGCATATGCGCCGCGCGGGATGCGGTGCTTGGTTTGCACACGCCGGGCGGCCTCCGGGTTTCCGCGCCCGACCTTTGCAGTCACGGCTCCGACGACATCATTTAGCGCGCCGGAATGCCTGCGCGAGAGGTCGATCGTGTGGATTTGGCCGAACCCGAGCGGCGGTTGCGCGCCGTCGAGCGTAGCAGGCACCAGGCGACCGCTATCGCGACCGCGGCCAGCTTCGTCGAGCACCCATGGCGAAGTGATCGATCGCCGCGACCACAGCGCCACCACCGCCGCCGCCGCATCGAGCTCGTCGCGAATCTCCTTGGAAAATTCGCTTCCGCCGACCAGGCGTCGATCCCACCAGACCGAGAGTCCGGCTGCCTCCAGCGCGGCAATGACCGGCTTGGCGCGGCGAAGGTCCTGTCGCGAATAGCTGAGGAAGACGTCGGCCATCCAAGCCCCTCGGCGCGACCTTCCCCGGGATCGATCATGCCTCTTCCGACAATCGCAAACAAGGGCGGCGCGAATTGCCGGAGCGCCCTGGCGGCCCCATATCGGGCGGCAATGCCGATTGAAATCCGAACCAGCCTTGCGGAACCGGAAACGGCCGAGACCTTCGTGCCGCACAAGCCCGCTCGCCCTGACAAGGCGGAAGGCGGCAAGCGCTTCAAGATCGTCTCCGAATACGAACCCGCGGGCGACCAGCCGCAGGCGATCAAGGAGTTGGTCGAGCAAGCCCAGGACGGTGAGAAGAACCAGGTCCTGCTGGGCGTCACCGGCTCCGGCAAGACGTTCACGATGGCAAAGGTCATCGAAACGCTGCAGCGCCCGGCACTGGTCATCGCTCCAAATAAGATCCTCGCCGCCCAGCTCTATGGTGAGTTCAAGAGCTTCTTCCCCGACAATGCGGTCGAGTATTTCGTCTCCTATTACGACTACTATCAGCCCGAAGCCTACGTCCCGCGCACCGACACCTACATCGAGAAGGAGTCGAGCGTGAACGAGGCGATCGACCGCATGCGCCACTCGGCGACGCGGTCATTGCTCGAGCGCGACGACGTGATCATCGTTGCCTCGGTCAGCTGCCTCTACGGCATCGGCTCGGTCGAGACCTATTCGGCGATGACCTTCAGCCTCAAAAAGGGCGCGGTCGAGGACCAGCGGGAGGTCATCCGCAAGCTGGTGGCGCTGCAATATCGCCGCAACGACGCCGCCTTCGTGCGCGGAAGCTTCCGGGTGCGCGGCGACAGCCTCGAGATTTTCCCGTCGCACTATGAAGACATGGCGTGGCGGATCAGCTTCTTCGGTGACGAGATCGAGGACATCAGCGAATTCGACCCGCTGACCGGCAAGGCCATCGCGTCACTCGACAGCATCAAGGTCTATGCGAACTCGCACTATGTGACGCCGGGACCGACGCTCAAGCAGGCGATGGAGGCGATCAAGCACGAACTCGCCGAGCGCTTGAAGGAGCTGACCGCCGAAGGGCGGCTGCTCGAAGCGCAGCGACTGGAGCAGCGCACCAACTTCGATCTGGAGATGATCGCCGCGACCGGCTCCTGTGCGGGCATCGAGAATTACTCGCGCTTCCTCACCGGGCGCCTGCCCGGCGAACCGCCGCCGACGCTCTTCGAATATCTACCCGACAACGCCTTGCTGTTCATCGACGAGAGCCACCAGACGGTGCCGCAGATCGGCGCGATGGCGCGCGGCGACCACCGGCGGAAGATTACTCTCGCCGAGTACGGCTTCCGGCTCCCGAGCTGCATCGACAACCGCCCGCTGCGCTTCAACGAATGGGACGCGATGCGCCCGCAGACGACCTTCGTGTCGGCGACTCCCGGCCCGTGGGAGATGAACGAGACCGGTGGCGTGTTCTCCGAGCAGGTCATCCGCCCGACGGGGCTCATCGATCCACCGGTCGAGATCAAGCCGGTCGAGGACCAGGTCGACGACCTAGTCAACGAAGCGAAGCTGACCGCGAAGAAGGGCTACCGCACACTCGTCACCACGCTCACAAAGCGCATGGCCGAGGACCTCACGGAATATCTCCACGAGGCGGGCCTGCGCGTTCGCTACATGCATTCCGACGTCGAGACCCTCGAACGCATCGAGCTGATCCGCGAGCTGCGCCTCGGCGTCTACGACGTGCTGGTCGGCATCAACCTGTTGCGCGAAGGGCTCGACATCCCGGAATGCGGGCTGGTCGCGATCCTCGATGCGGACAAGGAAGGGTTCCTGCGCTCCGAAACCTCACTGATCCAGACCATCGGCCGCGCCGCACGCAACGTTGAAGGCCGCGTCATCCTCTATGCCGACACGGTCACCGGATCGATTGAGCGCGCGCTCGCCGAGACCAACCGCCGGCGCGAGAAGCAGCTCGAGTACAATCGCGAGCACGGCATCACGCCGGAGAGCATCAAGCGCCAGATCCATGACCTGCTCGCCGACGTCACGCAGCGTGACGGCGTGGTTGTGGATACCGGCGACGAGGAGCGCCCGCACCTCGTCGGCCACAACCTCAAGGCGTACCTCGGCGATCTCGAGGAACGGATGCGCAAGGCCGCGGCCGATCTCGAGTTCGAGGAGGCCGCGCGGCTTCGCGACGAGATCCGCCGCCTCGAGGAAGACGATCTCGGAATCCCGCACGACCAGCGCGTCGCGCCGCGGCCGCTCGGTCATTCGACCGAGGGCAAGCCCGGCACCCGCAAGGGCCGGTTCGGAAAGCAGCAGCGGACGCGGTTCGGCGGCCGCCGCGGCTGACCCTAGCGGAGCACTCCGTTCTTCTCCTGCAGCCAGGCGTAAACGAACAAAGCGACGGCAATGACGAGAATGAGGACAGGCATGAGCTTCATCATCGCGCTCGAGCCCGATCCCGGCATTGGAGGCGCCAGCGCCAGCTGGTAGCCGATGCTCAGGGTCGCGCCGAGCAAGGAGATGCCGAACGACCAGACGGCCCAGCGGCTGCGGATCAGCAACAGCACCGAACCGAGTAACGCGAACCACACGCCGAGACCCCAGCCGATCTGCGCGTACATCGGCATGGATTCGATCCAGGCGAGCCCCGCCTGAGGGTCGACCCCGGGCATGGCCGTTTTCAGATACGCCATGTTGTGCGTCCGGGTCATCGTATAGTCGTATGCACCGAAGCAATTCCACAAGAGAGACAGGATTCCGACGGTCCACAGGTGCGCGGGAGTCCGCGCCGACACGGCTTGCTGCATGTCTTTTCCCCCTCCATCGGCGCGCCAGCGTTGCGCGCCGGAACGGATGAGGCTCCGAACGGCTGTTGCTGTCAATGCCAGCGGCGCAAACCGTTCAGCTGACAGCGATTTCCCGCTTGAGGAGCTTGCCTAGCGCGGCCGCGAGCGACTCGAGCTCGTAGGGCTTCTGAAGCACCGGAAAGCCGTGCGTTCCCGCCACCTGCTCGCTGTAGCCCGTGGTGAGGAGAATCGGCAGCTCCGGGTAGCGTGTGCGCACCTTATGGGCGAGCTCGATCCCGCTGATTCCGCCGGGCATCACAACGTCCGAAAACATGAGCTTGGGCTTGGCTCCGTCGGCCAGCCGCGTAAGCGCGTCCTTCGCACTGTGCGTGACGGTGCTTTCGAAGCCGAGCTCGCTCAGCATGCCGGCCGCAAGGTCAGCGACGAGCTCATCGTCCTCGACGATCAGCACGCGGCCGAGCGAGTGGACTCCGTTGGCCTTCGTCTCGGCGGGCTGCGAGGTGCGGGTGGCCGGAAGGTAGATGGTGAAGCTCGCGCCTTCGCCCTGCTTGGACTCGACGGTCACCGCACCGCCGAGTTGCTTGGCGAAGCCGAACACCTGGCTGAGGCCGAGGCCGGTCCCTTCGCCATAGCCCTTCGTCGTGAAGAACGGCTCGAACACGCGGTCCATCGTGTCTGCGGACATGCCGGTCCCACTGTCGGTGACCTTAAGTGCGACGTGCTCGCCGCGAAGGCCCTCCGGCTCCCCCGTGAGCAGCTGGTTGGTCGCGCTGATCCTGAGGGTTCCACCGTCCTTCATCGCGTCGCGGGCGTTGAACGCGAGGTTGAGCAGCGAAAGCTCGAGCGCACCCGAGTCAGCGTCGACGTTCCACACCTGATCTGATGTCTCAATGATCACCTCGATATTGCTGCGCAGCGACGGGCGAAGAAGCGTTGTCACGTCGTCGAGGAACTTGCGTATGTCGACGGACTTGATCTCGAGCGGCTGGGCGCGGGCGAAGGCGAGCAGTTGCTTGGTGAGGCTCGCCCCGCGCATCGCCGAGTTGCGGATGCCCTCGATCAGTTGCTGCAGCTTGTCGACCTTGTGGAGGTTGCGTCCGGCAAGGTCCGCCGCGCCGAGGATCGCGGTCAAGAGATTGTTGAAATCGTGGGCGAGGCCGCCGGTCAGCTGCCCCAGCGCTTCCATCTTCTGCGAGCGGTACAATTGCTCGCGCGATTCTTCGAGGTTGAGCTGGATCTCGCGCTTTTCCGTCAGGTCGCGCGTGATCTTGGCGAAGCCGATGACCTTGCCCTTCTTGTCGCGGATGGCGTCGATGACAACGCTCGCCCAGAAGCGCGAACCATCCTTGCGGACTCGCCACCCTTCGCCTTCGAACTTGCCCTCGGAGCGAGCAGTATCCAGTACTCGGCCGGGAACGCCGTTGACCCGGTCCTCCTCGGTGTAGAATTTCGAGAAATGCTGGCCGACGATTTCTTCGGTCGTATAGCCCTTGATCCGCTCGGCGCCCGCGTTCCAGCTGGTGACGAAGCCTTTCGGATCGAGCATGAAGATCGCGTAATCGACGACCGACTGGACAAGCAGCCGAAACGCGTCGTCGGTCGTTGAACTCACCACCTGAATTCCGCCCTCCCGCGGGTCCGAACCATTATTAACCCCCGAAGGGCGGATCCGGTTGCACGTCCGGGCGCCTATCGCTTGTGCGACTCCTGGCGATGTTCCTTTGCCAGTCGGCTCATCAGGATCGCCGCGCGCTTCGCCTGCTTGAAGATCGACGGGATGTTGACCGTTTCAGACGCCGTGTGGGAGCCTTCGCTGGACGGCCCAAGTCCGGCGAGACCGTCGACGTCGGCGGCGACAAAACTGATGTCGCCAGCGCCGCGATCGGCGGGATCCAGCTCGCCCATTTCGGGCAAGCCGATGTCGTGGTTGACCCCGTTCAGCTGGGCCAGGATCGCGCGATTCCGCTCGGTCGGTGGCATCGGCGGGTAGATGTCCTGATCGAAGCTGACCTCGGCATGCGCGCCAGCCATCGGCTGGGCGACGATCGCGCGCATCTTGGCTTCGACCCGGTCGATCTGGTCCTGGCTGATGGCGCGGAGGTCACCGCGCGCCACCGCGGTCGCTGCGATGATGTTCGTTTTGCCCGTCGCTTCCAGCCGGATCTTGCCGGCATCGAGCGTCGCCGTCTGGCCGCCGCCGATGAGGCCGACATTATAGGTGAGCTTGTCCTCCGGAAGCTCGCGGCGGAACTGGTCGATGATCCGCGCGAGGTCGTAAATGGCGCCATAGTCGTCGGCGCCGACACCCGCCGAATGCGCGGCATGGCCCGTGACTGTCACGGTCCAGCTGCCCGCGCTCCGCCGCGCCGTCGAGCCCATGTCCTCGGGTCCGTTCGGCCCGTCGTGGACGGCCAGATCTTCGAAATCGAGCGCGGCATCGGCTTTCTTGCCCTCAGCGATGAGGTCCCGCCGTGAAATCGCCAGCGGCCGCCCGGCGTCCTCCTCGTCGCCGGTCAGGAACACGGTGATGTTGGCGTTCTTGAGCGTGCCCGCGGCCTTCATTGCACGGAGCGCCGCGATGATGACGGCGTCGCCGCCCTTGTCATCGCCCGAACCGGGACCATGGGCAACATCGCCGTCGCGGATCCAGCGCTGGAACGGCGAATCCGGCTCGAACACCGTGTCGAGGTGGCCGATCAGTAGCAGCCGCTTGCCTTTACGGCTGCCGACGTGCCGCGCAACCAGGTGACCGGCGCGCGAGACAGCGCCCATGTCGATCCACTGCGTCGTGAAACCGAGCCGCTTAAGCTCCGGCTCGATCATGTCGCGGACGGCGACCACGCCGGCTTTGTTCATGGTGCCGCTGTTCTGGTCGACCCAGCGCTGGAGCATGGCGATCGTTCGCTGCTGCTCGGCGTCGACCGTCTGGATCATCACTTGCTCTTGCCGGCTGAGCGCGGCGGCTGCGGGAGAGGCGGAAAGCGCCGCAAGGGAAGCGATCGCGTACAGGAGTCGGGCTTTCATGCTTTCGGTCTAACGAGCCGCCCTGCTGCCGTCATCCCCACGCTAAAGGATCTTGGCACGTACCGCCGATATCGGTTCTTCTAACTTTCCTACAATACACCCATTTGGTTATTTGAGCGGCGACTCAGCAAAGGAGGAACCGGTGGAGCATAGTATTGACATCGATCAGCTGATCGAAGCCGTGATCGATCGCGAGGGCGGTTTCGTCGACAATCCCGCCGACAAGGGCGGGCCGACCTGCTTCGGAATCACCCAGGCAGTGGCGCGCGTGCAGGGTTACCGCGGATCGATGCGCGATCTGCCTCGCGAGGAGGCCGCGGCGATCTACAAGCGGATCTACTGGTTGCGGCCGCGCCTAGACGAAGTTGCGAGGCGCAGCGGGCGTATTGCCGGCGAGCTGTTCGACGCCGGGGTGAACATGGGTCCGGCGGTCGCCGTTACCTTCCTCCAGCGCGCCCTCACGGCGCTCAATCGCAACGGTAAGGACTATCCCGACCTCGTG
This sequence comes from Sphingomicrobium sp., assembly GCA_036275975.1. Lineage (GTDB taxonomy): Bacteria > Pseudomonadota > Alphaproteobacteria > Sphingomonadales > Sphingomonadaceae > Sphingomicrobium. The sequence continues at coordinate 1,532 of DASUCP010000119.1, read as the reverse complement.
CCGGATGGTCGCGTCGGCGAGCTGACCCTGGCCGCGCTCGACGCTTTCCTCGCCATCCGTGGCAAAACCAGCAGCGAGACCGTCCTCCTGCGTGCACTCGAGGCGCTCCAGGGCGAGCGATACCTCCGGCTTGCCGAACGTCGGCCAGCTAACGAGGCATTCCTTTATGGCTGGCTTGCGAACCGCATCGGTTAAATCAGCGCCACGACCGTGAACATTGAGAACATTCGAACATGGAGGATTGCATGAAACCACTTCCACCGCCGCACACCTTCGCCGAAGGCCAGCGATACATCTACGGCCTGCTCGCTTCGGCCGCGGGCATATTCTGCGGCGCCGCCTCCGGTTTCATGGTCGCGCTGCTGATGTGGGGCGGCTGGAGCGGCTCCGAAGAACACACGATCGTAACTATCTTCGGCTGGTCGCTGGGCGGGTTCATCACTGCGATGGTCGCGGTCATCATCGGCCTTCTCGCGGGCGGGCCGGTCGGACGGTTCAAAGTTGCCGCATCCAAGGACGGTGCGTCGATCGAGGCCAATCGATGATCCTCCGCTTCCTCAGCTGGCAGGGCATCGCCGGCATCGCCGTCGCATTCACGCTCATGGTCATTCTCACGGTCCAGAAGCTCGAGGCCGTCCACTGGAAGAAGCAAAGCGAGAAGTTCGAGCAGCTCCACCAGCAGGAGCAGGCCGCCTTCGCCCTTACGGCGGCCGACTATCGCGCGGCTGCCGCGAAGGCCGAACTAGCGGACAAAGCCAATGCCGACCGCGTCGCCGCCGAGCAGCGGACCATCAACGAAAGGACTCAGAATGATTATGATGCGCGCCTTGCCGCCGCTCGTTCTCTTGATCAGCGCCTGCGCGGCGAAGCCGCAGACGCCGCAGGCGATTCCCGCAGTAGCGCAAGCGCGCCAGTGTCCGGCCTATCCGCTGCCTCCGGCGGAACTGCTCAAGACGCCGGCGAAGACGGACTTTTTGAATCGGACCAGCTCACAGCCACTGAACAAGCCATCCAGCTCGACGAACTGATCAAATGGGTGAAGCAGCAACACGCCGTTGATCACAATGGCGCGGGCGTGGAAAGCAGTTCGGAGAGACGCTAACAGTCAGGCGGGGGACGAAGCGATGAAGCCTGACCGCCTGAACGCACTCACCGACGGCGTCGTTGCCATCGTCCTCACCATCATGGTGCTCGAGCTCAAGTTCCCTGCGCAACCGACGCTCGGCGCGGCACTCGCCGTCCTGCCGCTCCTCGCCGCCTACCTGCTCGCCTTCACCAACGTAGCAATCTTCTGGAACAATCATCACCATATGATGCAGCGGGCGCATCGGGTAACCGGAGCGGTGCTGTGGGCGAACCACTCGCTGCTGTTCTGCCTGACGTTGTTTCCCTTGATGATCCGGTGGATCGACGAGGCCGGCATCACGCCCTGGCCGGTTGCCTCGTTCGGTCTGGTCCTCGTCGGTTCGGCGATCACCTATCAGCTGCTGGAGCGGGCGCTGATGGCGGCGGAGGGCGAGGGGTCGGACATG
>DASUCP010000118.1:0-5491 GCA_036275975.1 Sphingomicrobium sp. | reverse complement strand
CGCCGGAAGGCGGTGCGGGCACTCTTGCGCCGACGCAGGAACACACCACTCAAGCTCAGAAGGCGGAGCCGAAGACCATCATCCTTGGCGGCGCGCCGGAAACCTCGATCCACCCATTCAGCTTTCATGCCTCGGACGACGATCTCGTCGACTTGAAGCGCCGCATAGCGGCGACACGATGGCCCGAGCGCGAGCTGGTCGATGACGCTTCGCAGGGCGTGCAGCTCGCGACGATCCGGAAGCTCGCCGACTACTGGCTCAACCATCACGACTGGCGGAAGGTCGAAGCCAGGATCAATTCCTATCCGAACTTCATCACCAATATCGACGGCGTCGACATTCACTTCATTCACGTGAAGTCGAAGCACGCGAACGCCTTGCCGATCATCATTACGCATGGCTGGCCGGGATCGGTCATCGAGCAGCTGAAGGTCATCGACCCGCTGACCGATCCGACTTCCCATGGCGGCAAGGCGGAGGATGCGTTCGACGTCGTGATCCCGTCGATGCCCGGCTACGGATTTTCCGGAAAGCCGACGATGACCGGCTGGGGGCCCGAAAAGATCGCCAGCGCCTGGGCCAAGTTGATGAACCGCCTAGGCTACACGCGCTACGTGGCGCAGGGCGGAGACTGGGGCGCCCAGATCGTCGATTTCCAGGGCGTCCAGGCGGCGCCCGAGCTAGTCGGCATTCATACCAACATGGCCGGAGCGATTCCCCCCGAAATCGACGCGCTCGCACTGCAAGGCGCGCCGGCGCCCGCCGGCCTCGATGCGGAGGAACGGGCGTCGTTCGACCACGTCTCATTCTTCTACAAGCATGGTCTCGGCTATGCGAACGAGATGGGGAACCGGCCGCAGACGCTGTACGCGCTGGAGGATTCGCCGATCGGCCTGGCGGCGTGGATTATCGACCACGACATCTGGACCTACAAGCAGATCGCACGGGTGTTCGACGGCGAGCAGCTGGGCCTCACCCGGGACGACATCGTCGACAACATAACGCTTTACTGGCTGACGCGGACGGCCGTGTCGTCGGCGCGGCTCTATTGGGAGAATCACAACGCCTTCTTCGCGTTCAAGGGCGTCAAGATTCCGGTCGTGGTCAGCGCGTTCCCGGAGGAAATCCCCGGCGCAATCCCGCGCAAGTGGGCCGAGCAGGCTTATCCCAGGCTGATCTATTACAAGAAGCATCCCGAAGGCGCGCATTTCGCGGCATGGGAGCAGCCGGATGCGCTGGTCGACGACATGCGCGAGGGTTTCCGGTCTTTGCGTAACTGAGCTTGCCTCCGGGCGGCGCCTCAAGGTGGGCGCCGCCCGCGGGTTCTTTTGTATGGAAGGAGCATGAGATGAACACGGACGAGTTGCTGATCATCCAGACCGCGGCATTGTCGACGCCGAGCGATCTCGAACGGGATGCGGTCCGCGACATCTCGGGGGCGCTGAACGCGCTGCTTGCGGACATGTTCGCGCTCTACGTGAAGACCAAGAATTTTCACTGGCACATTTCGGGGCCGCACTTCCGCGACTTCCATTTGCTGCTCGATGAGCAGGCCGATCAGATCTTCGCGACGACCGACCCGATCGCCGAGCGCGTTCGCAAGATCGGCGGCACGACGCTTCGTTCGATCGGGCAGATCGCCCATCAGAAGAGGCTGCTCGACAATGACGCCGAGTTCGTCACTCCACTCGACATGCTCGCCGAGCTTCGCGAGGACAATAAGCAGCTGACGAACGAAATGCGGCGCGTCCATGCGCTATGCGACGAGCACAATGACGTCGCGACCGCGAGCCTGCTCGAGGTTTGGATCGACGAGGCCGAGCGCCGCACGTGGTTCCTGTTCGAGGCGACACGCAACGTCGAATCGTAAGCCCTATTTGGCGGTGACCTGAACTACTGGCTGCGCGAGCGGCGGCGTCTCGACATCGGTCGAGGCGGAAGGCTCGGCGGCGGACGCCAGATATTTGTGGATGGCGGCGACGACCTGGGCGCCGTCGCCGACCGAAGCGGCGACGCGCTTGACGGAGCTTGAGCGGACGTCGCCGACGGCGAAGATCCCTCGGCGGCTGGTCTCGAGGGGGAAATCGGAGCCAACCTCCTCGCCGGTGAGGACGAAGGCGCGCTCGTCGAGCCTGATGCCCGAGGACCGAAGCCAGTCGGTGTTGGGCTCGGCGCCGATGAAGGAGAAGAGGTAGCGCACCTCGCGCCGGGTTTCGTTGCCGGTCTTGCGGTTGCCACAGCGGATGGCGGTGAGTTCGCCGTTCGCGCCTTCGAGCCCTGAGACTTCGCAGCCGATCACCACCTCGACGTTGGGAAGCGAAGCGATGCGCTCGACGAGATATTGCGACATCGTCTCCGCGAGCGGACGCCGGGCCATCAGGGTTACGTGTTTTGCGCGGCCGGCGAGGAAGACAACCGCCTGGCCCGCCGAGTTGCCGCCGCCGACCAGCGCCACGTCCGCATTGGCGCAAAGATCGGCTTCGAGCGGCGAGGCCCAGTAATGGACCGACGCGCCTTCGAACTCGTCGAGTCGGTCGACGTCGAGGCGGCGGTAGCGCGCGCCCATTGCGAGAACGACCGAGCGCGCCTGGATGCGTTCGCCGGTCGCGAGCTGGATGTGGCAGGGCTGGTGGCCACACTCCAGCTTGACCGCTTCGTCGGGGATCGCGACTTCGACGCCGAACTTCTGCGCCTGGCTGAACGCGCGGCCCATCAGCGCCATTCCCGAAATGCCGGTCGGGAACCCGAGATAATTCTCGATCCGCGCAGATGCTCCGGCCTGCCCGCCGAACGAGCGGCAATCGATCGCAAGAACCGACAGGCCTTCGGACGCGGCATAGACGGCCGTGGCGAGTCCTGACGGACCGGCACCGACCACGACGACGTCGTAGAGCCGCTTCTCGTCGATCGGTCCGAGCAAGCCGACGCAGCGTGCGAGCTGGAATTCGCTCGGATTGCGCAGCAGCTGCCCGCTTGGGCAGAGCACGATCGGCATCTCCTCGGGCGTGACCTCAAACCGCTCGACCAAAGTGCGCGCGCAATTGTCCTCGGCAGGGTCGAGGCTCTTGTATGGGTGCCCGTTGCGACGAAGGAAATTGGTCAGGCGAAGCACGTCCGAGTCGTGCTCGTCGCCGACCACGATCGGGCCGGTGCCGGTCTCGATCAGGCCGACACGCCGCAGTATCAGCGCGCGCATGATCTTTTCGCCGAGGTCGGCTTCGGCGATCATCATGGCGCGCAACCGGTCCGGCGCGATCGCCACCGCCTCCACATCGGTCATTGCCTGCTCGTCGACGAGGTAAGGGCGGCCCGACAGCTGGGCGAGCTCGCCCATGAAATTGCCGCGCTCATGGATCGTGATTCGCGCTCGGCCGCTGCCGTCGTGGCGGATGACTTCGACGCTTCCCGAGAGGATCAGCATGAGGCCCGGGCCGACCTCGCCGACGCGCACGAGATATTCGCCTGCCTTGTAGCTGTGGGGCTCGCCGAAGCGGGCGAGGCGCGCCATCTGGTCGTCGTCGAGGCGCGGGAACATCTGTGCGCCGCGGGTTGCCGTGATGTCCTCTCGGGTGTCGGTCATGGGCGACTCCTTGACCTACCTCAATAGCGCAACCCGGCCGATTTGGTTAATGCAGCTCTATGCCCGAAGACTTGATTTCGCACATGCGCGCCCGGGTGGAGCAGTGCCGGCGGCTTGCCGAGATGATTACCGATGAGCGCGCGGCCGCCATCCTCAAGCAGATGGCCGAGGAGGGCGAGGCCGACCTGAAGCGGCTCGAAGGCGAGCACGCGCAAAAGGCGAAGCTGCCCCCGCAAGCCTGAACAGAAAGGCGCCGGGCCGCACCCCGGCGACCCGGCGCTCCTCCCACGCGACGAACGATCAGGCCGGAACCGGCTCGACGAGGATCTTCTCGGGCTGAGCCGAAACCTCGCGCCCCTGGATGAAGTCCAGGATGTCCTTGTTGATCAGCTCCGGATGCGTCTGGCAGCAGCCGTGCGGCAGATCCTTATAAGTCTTGAGCGCGCCGTTCTTCAGCAGCTTGGCCGTCAGCGGCGCCGAATCGGCATAAGGTACGATCTGGTCGTCCTCGCTGTGGATCACCAGCACCGGAACCTCGATAGACTTGAGGTCTTCGGTGAAGTCGGTCTCGGAGAAGGCCTTGATGCACTCGTACCCCGCCTTGACGCTGCCCATCATGCTTTGGCGGAACCAGTTGTCGATCAGGCCCTGGGAGACCTTCGCGCCCGGCCGGTTGAAACCGTAGAAGGGGCCGGTCGGGATATCGAGGTAGAGCTGCGCGCGGTTCGCGGCGAGCGCGGCGCGATATTGGTCGAAGACCTCGATCGGCGTGCCGCCGGGGTTCGAGTCCTTCTTGACCATGACGGGCGGAACGGCGTCGACCAGCACAGCCTTGGAAACTCGGCCGAGGTCGGAACGAGCGACATAATGAGTGGCCTCGCCGCCGCCGGTCGAATGGCCGACGTGGACCGCGTTCTTGAGGTCGAGGTGCGTGACCAGCTGCTTCACGTCGTCGGCATAGGTGTCCATGTCGTTGCCGCCATCGGTCTGGCTCGACCGGCCATGGCCGCGGCGGTCATGAGCGATCACTCGGAAGCCCTTGCCCGAAAAGAACATCAGCTGATTGTCCCAATCGTCGGCGCTCAATGGCCATCCGTGGTGGAACACGATCGGCTGGGCGTTTCTAGGACCCCAGTCCTTGTAGAAGATCTCGGTGCCGTCTTTGGTGGTGAAGAATGGCATAGGGGGTTTTGCCTTTCCTGCTCGCGAGTCCGGCCGGCGGGGCCGGTGCCGATGTCTCGGTCGAGTGGGGCGGGCGATACTCTGTCCGTCGAGACTCGCTCGGGACGACGGCGCGGGCCTATGCCTTTTGGGTTACGGCTGAAAGACGGCGACTCGCACGGTTTTAAAATTGATCTGTGACTACAACCCGAGGCGCTCCATCACCCGCTGGGTGAGCGCTGCGCAATCGGCCCCCGCGAACGGAAAGGTGCCCGTGAGGACCGAGCCGAGCTCCGGCTGAAGGCTTTGCTGAAGGCGACGGCGAGCCCGAAGCAACCGCGTCTTGACGGTCGGGACGGGGATGTCGAGGACGGTCGCCGTCTCTTCGCTGCTGAGGCCCTCGACCTCACGCAGGACGAACACGGTTCGGAAGATTTCCGGTAGGTCGCCGACGGCCTTTTCTAGCAGCCTGCGGATCTGCTCGCGGGCAACGGTGACGTCGGGCGCGTCCGGTTCCGACCCGCGCATCAGGGTTTCGCGATACGCGTCGAGCACTGCGACGCCCTCCTGTTCGAGCTGAGCGCGGCGCCGTTTCTCCGAGCGGCTTCGGCCCAGCGCCTCGTTGACGACGATCCGCGTCAGCCACGTCGAAAGAGCCGAGCGCCCTTCGAACGCGCCGATCTTCGAGAATGCCGAGAGATAGGCGGCCTGCACCGCCTCCTCGGCCTCCGCGCGGTTCTTGAGGATGCT
>DASUCP010000117.1:0-6678 GCA_036275975.1 Sphingomicrobium sp. | reverse complement strand
TGATCATCATCGCCACCGTCTTCGTACCCCTTGCGGTCGCCGCAATCGCCAATCGCCTCACGAAAAGTCCCGGCAGGGTCCTCGCGGCGCACGACCCAGCACACGGACCAGGGCGTACCGTGATGAACCATCTCTATTCGGCGCTGGTCGATCCGCTTGCGGAGCTGTCGGGGCGGATGGGTTGGGGCGTGCTGGCCGCGATCGGTTTCATCCTGACCTACGCGATCTGCTACAATATCTGGGCGAGCTTCGCGTACCCGTTCTACCTCGATTATATGCACTATACGAAGGACGAGGTGGCCTTCGCCTCGAAGATCTTCGGCATCATCATGACGATGCTGGGCATCAGCCTGGGCGGCTATTTGTTTGCGAAGATCGGCCGCTTCCCCACGATCCTCCTCGGTGCGATCTTGCCGCCGCTCGGCAATTTCCTTTACGCCGACCTCGCAGACGGCGCGCCGCTGATCGACGCATTCGCGCACCTCTTGCGCCTCGACGCCCTGGCGCACCTGTTCGGCAGCGACGAGCGGATGATGCGACTGCTCCTCGCCATCTGCTACGAGAACATCACCACCGGCCTCGCGCTGACGGCGTTCGTCGCCTACGTGTCCAGCATCGTCAGCAAGAAATATGGTGCGATCCAGTACGCGCTGCTCGGCTCGCTGCTGTCGCTGGTGGGAACGCTCGGGCGAGGGTGGGTTGGCGAGGCATTTGACACCTACGGCTATGCCCCCGTGTTCCGCTGGACTGCGGCAACCGCAATCGTCTCGACGGTGTTCGTGTTGCTCGAATGGGCGCGCGTGACGGCACAAGAGCGAAGAGCCGCAGAGGCGGGCCTCGACACCGATGCGAGGGTCTCTGAAGCCCTTGCCGAAAGCGGGCAGCCGGCGCGCTAGTGGCAGCCTCCGCCGCCCGCGATAACGGTTCGTTGGGCGGACTCGCCGCTTCCTACCTAAGACCGCGCCCGCTCGGCGCGTTTTTGCTCGGCATTTCGAGCGGCTTCCCGCTGACGTTGCTGATCTGGACCATGTCCTACTGGCTCTCGAAAGTCGGCGTCGACAAGAAGACGATCGGCTTCGCCTTCGCACTGGGCACGCCCTACACGCTCAAGTTCCTGTGGGCGCCGCTGATCGACGGCATCTCCATCCCGGTTCTCGGCCGGCTGATCGGCCAGCGGCGCGCCTGGCTGTGGACGATCCAGGTTTTGCTGGTGGTCGCGGTCATTCAGCTCGGCGCGAGCGATCCCGTCCATCACATCGGCCGCTTCGCGCTTTGGGGCATGGTCGTCGCCTTCCTCTCCGCGACGCAGGACATCGTGATTGACGCCTACCGCATTGAGACGTTGCCGGACGATGAGCTGGCCCAGGGCACCGCCACCAATCAGGTCGGTTATCGAACAGGCGACCTCCTGGCCGGCGCCGGCACCATCTATCTCGCGTCGGGCGAGGGTGCGGGGCTCGGCTGGGCGGCGGCATATGGCCTGACGGCCTCCCTTGTTCTGCCCGGCGCGATCGCGTCGCTCTGGCTGGGCCGGGGACAACATACGGCGGTGAGGAAAGCCCGGCGGGGACTTGCCACGGCAGCCCATTTCCTCAGCCACAACGTGGTCGCACCCTTCGCCGATTTCCTGAAGCGCCCCGGCGCCTGGCTGATCCTGCTGTTCGTCCTGACCTACAAGCTCGGCGACGCGATGGGACAGAACATGCTTGCGCCCATGCTCGTGCACGAGGGCTTCTCGGACACCGAGTATATCGCGATCAACAAGCTGGTCCGCTTCTGGTGCCTGGTGGCCGGCTCGCTGGTCGCCGGAGCGCTGATCGCCCGTTTCGGTATGAGCCGGCTGCTGCTCGGCGCCGGGATCATCATGATGATCGCGAACCTCTTGTTCGCCTCGGTCGCGCACGTCGGCCATTCGGTGCCGCTTCTGACCTTCGCGGTCGCGACCGAAAATCTGTTCGGGGCGATCAGCCTGACCGTCTTCGCGACCTATCTGTCGGGTCTGTCGAGCACCGCCTTCACGGCAACCCAGTACGCGCTGCTGTCGAGCGTCGCGGCCGTCGCGCGGACATTCGCAACCACCCCGTCAGGCGTTGTCGCCGACCGGGTCGGGTTCGCGAACTTCTACATTTTTTGCGCCATCCTCGGGATTCCGGGCCTGATCCTGCTCTATTTCATGCGCCGCGCCGGGTTCGTGGTCGAAAGCGTGCGGCAGAAAGGCGTCGGAGCCCCGGCGGACGATTAGTCGGGCACTTCGCCGTTCGCGGCGAGGACAGCGCCGGCGAGATACAGCGAACCTGCGACGAGCCGCGGCTCAGGCAGATCGGCGAGCGCTTGCTCGACGGATGCCGTCGCTCTCCCGCCGAATTTGCGAACAAGCTCTTCAGGGTCGTGATGTGCGTGATCAGGTACGGGCACGAAGGTGAGCGACAGTGCACGCGGCGCCAGCGCTCCGACGATCGCGGCCGCATCCTTGTTGGCGAGAATGCCGAGCACGATGTGCATCGGTCCGCGCTCTTCCAGCACTTCGGCGAGGGCAGCTGCCGCGGCAGCATTGTGTGCGCCGTCGATCCACGTGGCCTTGCCTCGCGTCAGGGGACCGTCACGGAGTTGTTGGAACCGCGCGGGCCAACGTGCGGTCGCGATCGCTTCGAGAAAGATGTCGTGCGGCACATCGAGTGTGTCCTGAGCCGCCAGCATCGCCCAGGCGAGACCCGCGTTGCGCCGCTGATGCGTCCCGATCAGGCCCGGGTTCAGATCTGGATCGACGGTCCAGTCGCGACCTTCAAGCAGCAAGTGCGCGCCACGCTCCTCTGCCACTTCGGCGATCGCCTCCTCCGCCTCGGCAAGCTGAGCGAGGCTCACGAGAGGAACGCCGCGCTTGGCGATCGCCGCCTTTTCGCGGGCGATCGAGACGATATCGTCTCCGAGGAAGTGCTGATGATCGAGGCCGAGGCTCGCGATGCCGGTGACCAGTGGATGCTCGATGACATTGGTAGCGTCGAGCCGGCCGCCCAATCCCACCTCCAGGATGCACGCGTCGGCGGGCGTGCGCGCGAATGCCAGGAAGGCGACAATGGTGGCGACTTCGAAGAAACTCGGCTCGACGCCAGCGCTCGCGTTCAGCACTTCGGTCAGCAGCGCGGCGAGTTGCTCATCGTCGATCAGCTTGCCGGCGATGCGGATGCGCTCATTGAACCGGACGAGATGCGGACTGGTGAAGGCGTGGACCGCGTAGCCAGCGGCTTCGAGCGCTGCCCGAAGAAACGCGACGGTGGAACCTTTGCCGTTGGTCCCGGCAACGTGGAAAATCGGGGGCAGCTGGTCCTGCGGTCGACCGAGGCGTTCGAGGATTTCATTCGTGCGCTCGAGACCGAGGCGGTCTCCACTCGGGGAGAGCATGGACAGTCGGTCGAGCTGCGCCTGGACGCCGGGATGCGCCGAGCGCGCGAAGTCGGCCATCAGGCGGCCTCTTTGGTCTCCGGGCAGAGATAGGAGATCAGCAACGCAAGCCTCTCTTTGAGGTCGCCTCGCGAGACGACCATGTCGACCATACCGTGCTCGAGCAGATATTCGGCGCGCTGGAAGCCCTCGGGGAGCTTTTCGCGGATGGTCTGCTCGATGACCCGCTGGCCGGCGAAGCCGATGAGCGCGCCGGGCTCGGCAAACTGCACGTCGCCAAGCATTGCATAAGATGCGGTAACGCCGCCTGTGGTCGGATCGGTTAGGACGACGATATAGGGGAGGCCCGCCTCCCTGAGCTCCGCGAGCGCGACGGTCGTGCGGGGCATCTGCATCAGCGAAAGGATTCCCTCCTGCATCCGCGCCCCGCCGGCGGCGGTGAAGAGGATGTAAGGGCAGCTGTCGGCGATCGCGGCACGAACGCCAGCGACAAACGCGGCGCCGACGGCAATGCCCATCGACCCGCCCATGAAAGCGAAATCCTGCACGCCGAGCACGACCTTGTGGCCATCGATGCGGCCGCGGGCGTTGACCAGCGCGTCACGCTCCCCGTTCGCTGAGCGGGCGCTCTTCAGCCTATCGGTGTAGCGCTTGGTGTCCTTGAACCGGAGCGGGTCTTCGCGAACCTCCGGCGCGGGCAGCAGCTCATATTGCGCAGCGTCGAACAATTGCTCGAAACGCTTGGTCGGCCCGATCCGGTCGTGGAAATTGCACCGCGGGCAAACGCTGTAATTCTCTTCCCATTCCTTGACGAACACCATCGTCCCGCACTTCTGGCACTTGTGCCAAAGGTTCTCGGCCGTCTGCCGCTTGGGCAGGAACGGGATGCCGCTGCGGACGCGGCTCAGCCAACTCATCGATCAGCTCCTCGCATTCGCGGGCGTCTGCGACAGAGTGGCGGCAATGTCCATGATGGCGCGCCGCGGATCGTTCGCGCCCGTGATCGGGCGGCCGATGACGAGCACCGATGCGCCGTCGTCGAGCGCCTGGCGCGGGGTGACGACGCGCTTCTGATCGGCGACCTCGGAGCCTGGAGGGCGCACCCCCGGTACGACGAGAAAACCGCTTGGCCAGCCGGCGCGCGCGGAGGCGACTTCCGCGCCTGAGCACACGATGCCATCGAGACCCGCCTCGCGCGCGAGGGCCGTCAGCCGCTTCACCTGGCTCGCCGGCGACCGGTCGAGACCGATGCTGGCGAGATCGTCCTTGTCGAGGCTCGTGAGAACGGTCACTGCAACGACCTTTGTGCGGGAAGGAGCCGCTGCCTTTGCGGCCGCCATCATCTCTCGGCCGCCAGCCGCATGAACGGTCAGGATGGCGGGCTCGAGCGCCGCTATCGCCTGAACCGCCTTGGCGACCGTGTTCGGAATGTCGTGCAGCTTGAGGTCGAGGAAGATCGGCGTTTCGTGTTCGGCAACCCGAAGCACGCCCTCGTGACCGTGGGCGCAGAAGAACTCCAGGCCGATCTTCACTCCAGCCGCGACGTCCCGAACATCCCGTGCGATCGCGGCCGCCCGGTGCACATCCTGCGTGTCGATGGCGACGAAGATTGGGCTCATGCGACTGGCTCCTCTTCGCGCTCCCGGTCGACGGGAAGCGAGGAGGCGCGGGTTCTTTCAAAAGATTCGATCCGACGGCGCGCAGACCAAAGCTTCGTCCGCATGATCAGCCACGTCGGAAGCCAGCCGATCACGAAGACGATCAGCAGCAGGATCGGGATTTTGATGTCCGCCTGGATGTCGCCCCACAAATTCAGCGTTACGTCGGCCCAGTTGCGGCTGGCGAAGAGCACGACCACGACTGCGATCAGTACCCAGAACAGCGTCTTCAGGAATTGCATTCGGTTCCGCTCCCAGCGGCCGCCTTTAGGCGCGCGGGGCATTGATAGCTATAAGCCCGTTCGTCGCAAGGCAGAGTCGCTTCATCGCAAGCGCTCAACCATGGCGTTGAGAGCCGCCGGAGGGCACGTAGAGGTAAGCAAAAGGGGTGGGGAGAAAGGTCTCTTTGACGACGGCGAAGAAGCTCGCGCTCGGCGCAGTGGCATTGCTGATGGGCGCGTCGCTCCTCGCGATGCGGCCGCATTCGGCCGAACATCGTGAGCAAGGCGTCAGCGCAGCTCATCTGAAGCTGGCCGCGATCTACCCGGCGTCCCGACGCGACGTGGATTATCGCCTGCTCGATGCGCGCCTGGAGCAGCTGATGAAGAAGCCGGCCATGGTCGGCCTCGCGGTCGGCGTGGTCGAGAACGGGCGCATTACCTTCCTGAAGGGCTATGGCGAGACGCTGGAGGGTTCGGGCGATCCTGTCACCCCCCAAACCGTGTTCCGCTGGGCCTCATGCTCGAAGGGCCTCGCCGCCACCATGGTCGCCAAGCTTGCCGAGCAGGGCAAGCTGGACCTCAATGCGCCAGTCGCGAACTACGCGCCTGACCTGAAGCTGCCGGCCGGCAACGAATATAAGGCGACGGTCGGCGACCTGCTGTCGCATCGTTTGGGACTCTACCGCGACGCTTTTGCGAACAAGCTCGAGGAAGGGCAGGACCCAAGTTTCCTGAGGACTCAGCTCGCGACGCTGAACGCCGTCTGCGCGCCCGGCACCTGCTGGGATTATCAGAACGTCGCCTACGACGCGTCGAGCGAGATGGTCTCACGCATGACGCACATGCCCTACGAGCAAGCGGTGAAGCGGTACCTGTTCAACCCGATCGGCATGTCGAGCGGCAGCGTTTCCATGGCTGGGCTAGAGTCCAACGCGAGCTGGGCTCGGCCACACAGCGCCGGGAAGCGGCCGTGGCCGATGGTCGACACCTATTACAAGGTACCCGGCGCCGCCGGCATCAACAGCAACATCAAGGATATGGCGCTGTGGATGGAGGCGCAGATGGGCGAAATGCCCGACGTCGTCGACGGGAAGGTCCTGAACACCATTCACGGCCGGTCCGTCGTCACGCCAGGCGAGCGCGGGCGGCTGCGTAAGTTCCTCGAGCGGCTCGGCACCGCCTGGTACGGCTATGGCTGGCGCAGCTACGATTATGCGGGACACGAGATCATCGGTCATCGTGGCGGCATCAAGGGTTATCGCTCGCTGATCCTGTTCGATCCGCAGAAGAAGAGCGGCGTGGTGGCGCTATGGAACAGCGACACGTGGCAGCCGGGCGGGCTCGAGTTCGAGGTGATGGACATGATCTATCACCTTCCGTTCCGCGACTGGCTCGAGCTG
>DASUCP010000116.1:0-7318 GCA_036275975.1 Sphingomicrobium sp. | reverse complement strand
GGCTGCGCGCTCGCCTTTAGCGGCAAGATCGACGAAGGCATTGATACGCTCAAGCAGTGGTTCGAAGTCATCAACAGCCCTACGCGGATCAGGCACGCGGAGGCCGACCCCGACCTTGATGCAATGCGCGACGATCCGCGGTTCAAGGAAGCCATCGCGGCGGCGAGGGAACGCCTTGGCATGACCGAAGCCGTGACCGATGGCTGACACTCGCGACGTTTTCATTTCCTACGCCCGGTCGAGCGAGAAGCAGGCGCATCGCATTGCCGAGTTGCTGCGCGGGCGTGGTTTCAGCGTGTGGCGCGATGACGAGCTGCCGGCGCACCGCGCCTACTCCGACGTCATCGAGGAACGGCTGAAATCGGCCAAGGCGGTCGTGGTCCTGTGGTCGGCCGAGTCGGGCAAGTCGCATTGGGTTCGCGCCGAGGCGGATAGCGCGCGGGAAGCGGGAACGCTCGTCCAGGCGCGGCTCGACGCTGCCCTTCCCCCAATGCCGTTCAACCAGATCCAGTGCGCCGACCTCAGCGGCTGGGACGGGGACACGAGCTCACCCGGCTGGCAGAAGCTGGAGAGCAGCGTCGCCGCGCTCGTTCGAGGCACAGCAGATGAAGAGCCCTCGGTCGCGCCTTTCGCGCCGCGGGCGGCGAAGGTGCGCGCCTCAATTTGCGTTCTTCCATTTGTGAATATGAGCGGGGAGGAAGAGCAGGAATACTTCAGCGACGGGATCAGCGAAGACATCACGACCGACCTGTCAAAAGTCTCCGCCCTCGAGGTCGTCGCTCGAAACACAGCCTTCAGCTTCAAGGGGCAGAATCCGAACGTGGAGGAGGTCGCCAAGCAGCTGAACGTCAGCCATGTGCTCGAGGGCAGCGTGCGCAAGGCCGGGAGCCGAGTTCGGATCAATGCCCAGCTCATCGATGGATCGACAGGCAAGCACTTGTGGGCCGACCGCTTTGACCGCGACCTCACCGATATCTTTGAAATCCAGGACGAAATTTCAAAAGCGATCGTCGACGCGCTGAAGGTGACGCTCCTTCCGGCCGAAAAGAAGGCGATCGAAAAACGCGGCACCTCGAACGTTGAGGCTTACGATCTCTACCTGATGGCTCGCCAGCAGTGGATCAGCGGCACCTTCGGCACGGTTCGCAGGGAGCAGTCGATCGTTCGACTTTGCAAGGAAGCGACCCTGCTCGACCCGGAGTACGCGCAGGCGTGGGCGCTGATGGCATTGGCCCAACTTGAACTGCGATTTGTGCACGGGCACGAAGAAGACGCGCTTGCAGCTGCCGAAAGAGCACTCACGATCAATCCGGGCTTGGCCGAGGCTCATTGCATCAAAGCGCGGTATCTCGAGGAGGATGGCCGCGCCGACGAGGCCGAAAAGCAGATTCGGATCGCCCTGAAGCTGGACCCAGAATCGTGGGAGGTGAACCGCGAGGCCGCGCGCATGCTGTTTCGGCACGGCCATATGCGCGAGGCGATCCCATATTTCGAAAAGGCGGCATCGCTCAGCGACACCGATTGGCACAACGCTTTGATGCTGATCACCTGCTACCAGGCCATTGGCGACGAGGCGAAACTGCAGCAGGCCGCCGCCACGGCGCGGGAAAGGGTGCAAAAGGCAGTGGCCATGGACCCGACGAATGGGACTGCCCTCGCCTCCGGGGCACGAGCGCTGGGGGTGATGGGGGAGTCCGACAGAGCGCGCGAGTGGCTGCGACGGGCTCTGCTGCTCGACCCCGACAACCTCGTCATGCGGTACAATGCGGCTTGCACCCTCCTGTGCGACCTTGGTGACGCCGAAGAGGCGCTGAACACGCTCGAACCGTTCTTCAAGACGGTGACGAGCACCACCTGGATCTGGCACGCGGAGGCCGACCCGGATTTTGAAGCGATCCGCGAGCAGCCCCGCTTCAAGGAGATGATCGCTTCGGCGAAGAAGCGGCTGGGGATGGCTGAGACGGCCGAGCAGCAAGCAGCGCCGCAGCCCACGGCGACCTAAGAGGCCCTTCGAAGCAGCGGTGTGGCCTTCCGCAACGGCCTTGGCTAGGAGCCGGGCATGCGGGGAATGTCGTTCAGCGAACGCGAGGCGGTCGAGCGCGCCGGCGGGGAGCCGATGCTCGACCATGTGCTCGCGTGGGCTGCGGTCAACAGCGGCTCGCGCAACCTCGGCGGGCTGGAGCACATGGCGGAGCTCCTCGCCGATGCGTTCGCAGCGCTTCCCGGAGTGCTTCGGTTGGAAGACCCGGCGCCGGTGGAATCCGTCGATAGTGCTGGCAAAAAGACGCAGCTCAAGCATGGACGGCACTTGCACCTGACGGTGCGGCCTACCGCGCCGCTGCAGCTGCTTTTCACGGGCCATATGGACACGGTGTTCGCGCCAGATCACCCGTTCCAGCAGACGCGGTGGCTGGAGGACGGAGTGCTCAACGGCCCTGGCGTCGCGGACATGAAGGGCGGGATCGCCGTGATGCTTGCGGCGCTGAAAGCGATCGAGCGTAGTCCGGCCGCTGACCGCATCGGCTATCAGGTTGTCATTAACAGCGACGAGGAAGTCGGGTCGCTCGCCTCGGCACCGTTGCTCGCGCAGTCGGCTCGGGGCAAGCGGGCCGCGTTGACCTATGAGCCTGCGGCTCTACCGGATGGCACGCTCGCGGGCGCAAGGCCGGGGAGCGGTAATTTCGGGATCATCGTGCGCGGACGATCGGCCCATGCCGGCCGCAACCCGGAGGACGGGCGCAACGCGCTCCTCGCCGCCGCGGACCTCGCGCTCCGGCTCGATGCCCTGAAACGCGAGGGGCTGAGCGTGAACCCTTCGCGGATTGAGGGTGGGAGCCCCAGCAACGTCGTCCCCGACCTTGCGATCCTCCGGGTGAACCTCAGGCCACGCACTCCTGAGATCGAGGCAGCGGTCAAGCGCGAGATCGAAGCGGCTGTCGCTGCTGTCTCGGCGGAACGCGAAGTGCAAATTGAGCTCAACGGCGGGTTCGGGCGCCCGCCAAAACCGCTCACGCCCGAAGCCGAACGCCTGTTCGATCTCGTCAAGCAGGCCGGAGCCGATCTCGGCCAAGCGATCGCCTGGCAGCCATCAGGCGGAGTGTGCGACGGCAACAATATCGCCGCCTGCGGCGTGCCCGTCGTCGACACGATGGGCGTACGCGGGGGCAAGATCCACAGCATGGAGGAATTTCTGATTACCGACAGCCTGCCCGAGCGCGCCGCCTTGTCCGCGCTCACCATCCTTCGGCTTGCGGAGGGACGATGAGCTATCGCGTACGGCCGGCAACGGGCGAGGATTTTCGCGCCATCTACCAGATGGCCAAGCTGACGGGCGGCGGCTTCACCAACCTGCCGCCGGAACGCGCGACATTGGTCGCCAAGCTCGAGCGGTCCGACAAGAGCTTCGCGCGCAAGGCCGAAAGCCAGACGGGCGATCTTTACGTATTCGTGCTGGAGGATCCCAAGTCGGGCAAGATTCGTGGCACGTGCCAGGTGTTCGGGCAGGTCGGCGTGACCCAGCCCTTCTATTCCTATCATCTCAGCACGCTGACCCAGACCAGCCCCGAGCTCGGCAAGACCTTCCGCAACCAGCGCCTGTCGCTCACGACGGACCTGGAAGGCTGCTCGGAAGTGGGCGGTCTGTTCCTTCATCCGGAGATGCGCGCGACGGGTTTGGGCGGCCTGCTGGCCCGCAGCCGCTATCTCTTCATGAAGCTTCACCGCGCGCGTTTCGGCGATCGCACCCTGGCCGAGCTTCGCGGAGTGATGGACGAGGCCGGGCACGCGCCCTTCTGGGATGCGCTCGCCGGCAAGTTCTTCGGCATGAGCTTCCCCGAGGCGGACGAGTTCAATGCCGTTCACGGCACGAAGTTCATCGCGGACCTGATGCCGCGCTCGCCGATCTATGTCGCCCTGCTGACGGATGAAGCCAAAGCCGTGATCGGCCAACCGCACCCGAGCGGGCGCGCGGCGCTGCGAATGCTCGAGCATGAAGGCTTCGTCTTCGATCGCTACGTCGACATTTTCGACGGCGGTCCGACCGTCACTGCTCGCACGGACGATATCCGGACGCTGCGCGAAGCCCGCGAGGAGAAGATTGGCGAGATCGGCGAGGACGGCACCGTCAATGTGCTCGCAGCCTCGGGACGGCTGAAGGACTTCCGCGCCTGCTGCGCCTCGATCAAGAAAATGGCGAAGAAAGGCATCATGATCGACCGGGCCGCCGCCGAGCTGCTGGAGGTCGACGTCGGCGACACGGTGCTGACGGTCGCCAAGTGAGCCTTCGCGAAATCAACTTCGACGGCATCGTCGGTCCGAGCCACAATTACGCGGGGCTGAGCCTCGGCAATGTCGCGTCGATGACGCACGGTGGACAGGTGTCGGAGCCGCGCGCAGCGGCGCTGCAGGGAATCGAGAAAATGCGCGCGAATCTGGCGCTCGGTCTCGCCCAGGGCATTTTCCTCCCACACACGCGCCCGGACCGGCACTGGCTGGCCACGCTAGGCACTGACATCGAGAGCGCCGCGCCGGTGCTTGCAGCCAACGCCATGTCGGCCTCGGCGATGTGGGCAGCCAATGCGGCTACGGTCTCGCCTGCGCCTGACACAAACGATGGCAAATGCCACCTGACCGTCGCGAACCTCAGGACGATGCCCCACCGCAGCCACGAATGGCCCGCAACGCTGGCGCAGCTCCGGGTGGCGTT
Organism: Sphingomicrobium sp.; assembly: GCA_036275975.1. Classification (GTDB taxonomy): domain Bacteria; phylum Pseudomonadota; class Alphaproteobacteria; order Sphingomonadales; family Sphingomonadaceae; genus Sphingomicrobium. Next base: position 2,613 of record DASUCP010000116.1, on the reverse strand, counting down.
CGCAGGAGACGTCTTTCACGTCCACGATCCCATCCCGCCGGCATTCGGTGATGAGGGCGCGGCCAATCACATGCGGCTCGCTCCGGCGCATGGCGAAGCCGGGGTCGAGATTTTCGTCTACGGCGTCTCGGGCGGCCCCTTTCCAGCCCGTCAGCACATCGAAGCGTCGAGGGCGATTGCCCGGTTGCACGCGCTCGACCCGGAGCGGACGATCTTCGTCCAGCAGTCGGAGCACGCGATCGCCGCCGGCGCCTTCCACAACGACGTCGTCGCGGTCGCGAACGAGCGGGTCCTCTTCGCACATGAGCAGGCGTTCGCGGACAAGGACGCGCTGGTCTATCAATGCGAGCGGCTCATCGCCGGGTTCGAATATGTCGAAGTGCCCGCGTCAGAGGTGCCGCTCCAGGACGCGGTGCGATCGTACCTGTTCAATGCGCAGCTGGTGACTCCTCCCGACGGCCAGATGACGCTGATCCTGCCGAGCGAGGCGCGCGAAACTCCGACCGTGTGGCGTTGGATCGAAAGTCACATCGCCGGCAATGGCCCGATCCGCCGGGTCGAGCTGGTCGACGTTCGCCAGTCGATGGCGAATGGCGGCGGCCCTGCCTGCCTGCGCCTCCGTGTGGTCGCCGATCCGGATACCGTCGATCCGCGCTTCATCGTCGACGATGCCAAGCTCGATGCGATCGCGGACGTCGTGCGGCGCCACTGGCCCGAGCAGATCCATCATGAAGAGCTGCAGAAGCCCGCGCTCATCGCCGAGATCGAGGAAGCGCGCGCGGCACTTCTGGACTCGTTGGAGCTTGGCGAACTGATATAGTGAGTCGACGAGAGGAGAGCCGGTCATGGACGACGCACTCAGCCTCATCGAACGCTCGAGCGAAGCTCGCCGCAACGGCGATCACGAAACCGCGCTGCGCCTTGCCGAGGCAGCAGTGGAAACCGCGCGGCGCTGCAACGACGTCGATGGCCGCGGATCGGCACTCGCGCAGCTGGCGCGCTTGCGCCGTGACGAGGGTCGATCCGAGGAAGCCGTCGAGCTTTACGAGGAAGCGGCAGGCATTGCCCGCGACCAGGCCGACTTTCTCGCGCTCGCCCAGCGCTTGCGTCACATCGGCGATTTCCTCGTCGAGCAAGGCGACCTCGCCCGCGCCGAGCAATGCTACGACGAAGCCGGGCAGCTCTTCGAGGCCCACGGCACCGGCCAGCTCACAATGGCGAACTTCCTGCGCTCGAAAGCCTTGTTGCGGGAGAAGCAGGGCGCAAATGCCGCCGCGGCCCAGCTGTGGACGGACGCGCGAGTGCTCTACGCCGCGAGCGGGATCGACGCCGGCGTCGAGGAAAGCGACCGGCGCCTTCAGCGCCTCAGCTACTAGGGAAACGGCGAATCCCGTTCCGGGACGGATTGCCAGGTGTTACCGCCACTTTAACCTTGTCTCTTAGCACGCGAATGGCTCAAAACTGCCGTTGAGGTGTTCAGGCGTTAACGATGCTGAAAAAGATCGGCAGGCTATTCACAATCAAGACACGCCTTGAGGCGTGGCTGGTGACTTACGCCATCGCTCTTGGCGCCGTTGAGCGCGGACGCATTTATCTCGAAACCTATCCAGGATGGGGCGGCTGGATGCTCGCCGTCGCATGCACCGGTGTCGTGTTCCTCGCCGGCGGGAAGCTGCTGGATTCGGTGAAAGCGCCTCAGCCCGCGCTCGCCGTCGTTCCTTATCGCGCACCCGCCCGGCGCCGCAGCGTCAGTGGTCGTAGTCGACCCAGGGGCCTGCAGACTGGTCGCGGTTCAGAATCACGCTTTTCACGTCGCACAGATTGACGCCGGCCCAGGTCACCTGATCCTTGCCGGCGACCTTGGCGCGGATGTCGAACGCGCAATCAGGATCCTTGAAGTTCACTGGCGCACGCTGCCCCGCAGCCGGTGACGGGCCGAGCGGCTTCCAATCGGAAGTGCCCGCGCGGCGGATCGAAACCTCGGAAAGCGGCGCGCCCGTGCCGTTCACCAGCGTGAAGTTCGATGCCCCGGGCCCGGCGAGCGCAGGCGCTCCGAACGCAAGCAGCGCTGCCGCAAGCACGATCTTCCCATGGCGCAAAAACAGAAGCACCGCGCAGATATAAGCCTGCGCGGTGCTCGGGAAAATGGAAATGTTCGGGATTAAGCGGCGTTGAGCTCGGCGTAGCTCCGACGCGTTCCGCTCCAGAACACTGGGGCGGGAGCCGGACCCTGGGTCGCGGCTTCGCGCAGCGGCAGCGCCGTCGAACAGAAGGCGCATTCAGCCGACATGCGGCCGATGAGCCAATGCGTGCGGCCGCAGCCGGGGCAGTGGTTGATCTCGCCATCGTGGTAGACGGCGTGGTAGCCGCGAGCATTCGGGTTGAACGTCGTGCGGCGGGATTCAATCGAACTCAGCATGGTGCCTTCCTTCGAAACCATCTTTGACACGTCTAACGAGCGGCGAGTCGTTAGGTTTCAAGGATGATCCGTTATGTTCCGAAAGGTGTCACTGCGCTGAGGGACCGCTGTTCCACCCCGGGACAGCTCCCCTCGTGAGAGCGTCCCCTGTGCGCGGCCCTGTGGATATTAACTAATCATTAGCTACTCATAAG
>DASUCP010000115.1:0-16009 GCA_036275975.1 Sphingomicrobium sp. | reverse complement strand
CGATGCCACGGCCGGGTCCGATGCCGGCATCGACATCGTCAGCAGCGAATATGCGACGGTTGCCGCCGAACAAACGGCGCTCGAGCAACTTTCCGAGATCGTCGCCGACCAGATCGTCGCGCGCCTCGCGGTTTACGCGGCCCGCACGACGCACGCCAAGTGAAGGCGAGCAAGGCTTCGGTCGGGCGCTCGGTCGACCAGCCGAATCCGCGCGTCTGCTTTTATCTTTTTTACGGTCCGGACGAATCGCAGGCGCGCGCTCTTGGATCACGGGCTGTCGCGGCGCTTGGCGCCAGCAGGCTCGCGCTTAGCGCAGGCGACATCAAGACCAATCCGGGGCTGCTTGCCGCCGAAGCTTCGGCAATGAGCCTGTTCGGCGAGAAGCGCGCGATCTGGATTGAGCCTGCGGGCGACGAAATCGCCGAGGGCGTCGAGACCCTCTTCCAATCAACCGTCGAGAGCCCAACGATCGCGATTGGCGGAGCGCTGCGGAAGACCTCCGCGCTCGTGAAGCTCGCTGAGAGTTCGCCGCTTGCGTTGGCCTATGCCGCTTACCTTCCCGAGGGACAGGATGCGGAGCGGATGGTCGTGGACTTGGGCCGCACGCTCGGCCTGAAGATCAGCGCGCCGGTCGCTGCCCGGATCGCTGAATCCTGCGGCGGCGACCAGGCGATTGTGTCGCAGGAGCTGCGCAAGCTTACGCTTTACGTCGATGCCTCGCCGCACACGCCGAGAGAGCTCGACCACGACGCGGTCGATGCTGTTGGAGCCGACGCCAACGAAGGAGACTTCCTGAAGCTGGCGGACTTGGCGCTTCGCGGGGCCGTGGAGGCTCTGGGGGAAGAGCTTGCCCGGCTTCCCGCTGCCGGCACCGAAGCCATTCCCGTCGTCCGTTCACTGCAGCGTAGATTGTTGATGCTCGCGCCGATACGCGCCCGCGTCGAGCGCGGCGAAAGCTCGGATGCCGTCATGACGTCGGCAGGCAGGTCATTGTTTTGGAAAGATAAACCGTTGGTTGAAGCAATGCTCAAGCGGTGGACCGCGGAAGATCTCGCGAAGGCCGCCGAGCGTGCCGGAATGCTCGAGCGCGAACTGATGTTCAGCGATGTTCCCGAGCGTGAAGCCCTTGGCGAGGAACTCATCGCGATCGCGCGGAAAGCGCGCCGGCGCTAAGCTAGATCGGCTCTCCCGAAAGCCGCTGGCAGATCATGTCGAGCTGGTCGAGGCTGGTGTAGTTCAAGGTCACCGCGCCGCCTTGCCCCTTGTGCATGACCTGGACCTTGAGGCCGAGGATATCGCCAAGCTGGCGCTCGAGCGCGAGCAGGTCGGCGTCGACGGTTTTCGCCGCCTGCCGAGCGCTCCCTCGAGCGATGGCATCGGCAATTCCCGGCTTTCGTCGCCGCGCCAACGCTTCGGCCTGCCGCACGGAGAGGCCTTTCGTGACAATTTCGCGGGTTAGCGCTTCGGGATCCGGCGCGGCGGCGATGGCCCGCGCGTGCCCCATGCTGATATCGCCTTTCAATAGCGATTGCTTCACGAATTCCGGAAGATCGAGCAATCTCAAAAGGTTAGTGACGTGGCTTCTGGATTTGTGGACGATCTTGCTGACGTCGTCCTGCGTATGGCCGTGTTGCTTGATCAGCTGCTTGTAGCCCTCGGCCTCTTCGAGAGCGTTCAGATCCTGGCGCTGGATGTTCTCGATCAGCGCGAGTTCGGCGACGGTCGATTCGTCGATTTCGCGAACGATAGCCGGAATCGTGTGCAGGCTCGCGCGCTGTGCCGCTCGCCAGCGGCGCTCTCCGGCAATAATCTGGAAATCTGCACCCTCCGGGCGAAGCAGGATCGGCTGAAGCACGCCTCGCTCGCGGATCGAATCGGCGAGCTCCTCGAGCGAATCTTCGTCGAACTGGATTCGCGGCTGGCTCGGATTGGGCCTGATCCGCGCCGTCTCGATCTCACGCACCCCGCCTTTCGATTGCAGCGGAGCATCGGCCGCCGGGGCCTTCGCAGCCTCGCCGAGCAGCGCCTGCAGTCCCATCCCCAATCCCTTGGCCGGACGTTCGCTCATGCCGCCTCCGCCAGCTGCGGCAGCCGGCCGATCAGTTCGCGCGCAAGGCGCACATAGGCTTCTGAACCGGGGCACCTTAGATCATAGATCAGCGCCGGCAGCCCATGGCTCGGCGCTTCCGACAGCCGCACGTTCCTTGGCACGATTGTGTCGAAGACTACCGGGCCGAGGCATGCGCGCACGTCCTCCGCGACCGCCTGAGAGAGATTGTTTCGCCGGTCGAACATTGTGAGGGCCACTCCGAGGATCGACAGCTCCGGATTGAACGCGGTCCTGATCCGCTCGACCGTCTGGAGCAGCTGGCTGAGGCCCTCTAGAGCGAAGAACTCGCATTGAAGCGGCACCAGCAATTCGCGGGCCGCGACCAGCGCATTCACCGTGAGCAATCCAAGCGACGGTGGACAGTCGATCAGACAAATGTCCCAGCGCTGCGGACTTGGGCCCCTAAGCGCCTTGTCGAGCCGGTGCGCCCGATCTTCGAGGCCGACCATCTCGACTTCGGCGCCCGAAAGGTCGACCGTAGCGGGAAGCAGGTCGAGGCGGGGAACGCGCGTCGGCACGGCCGCTTCCGCGACCGAGGCACTGCCGATGAGCACATCGTAGCTTGAGCGCTCCCGCTGGGCCCGGCCGACGCCCAGCCCTGTCGACGCATTTCCCTGGGGATCGAGGTCGACCAGCAGTACTCGCCAGCCGATCGCCGCAAGCGCGGTCGCCAGATTGATACAGGTGGTCGTCTTGCCAACCCCACCCTTCTGGTTGGCCACCGCGATCCGGATCATTTCCTTGCCCTCACCTCTGTCCCAACGACGATGAAGGATTCATCGTCGGTGACACTCGGCTCCACACGGAAGTCACCTTGCCACGCCTTGCGCGCTTCGGCCAGTTCCCGCTCAGCGCTCCGCCCCTTGGGAAGCGCCCAAACGGTTTTTCTTGTGGACAGATGTGCGGATATCTTGAGGAGTTGAGGCAACGCAGCAACCGCCCGCGCCGTGATCATGTCGAACCTTCCCTCGACGCGTTCCGCTTTGGCGCAGGCCACCGCCGCGTCCAGATTTAGCGATTCGACCACATTGTGGAGAAAATCGGCTCGAAGCCGCCGCGGTTCGACGAGGGTCACCGGTCCTGAAACGAGGCAGGCAACCACGATTCCGGGCAGGCCGGCGCCGGATCCAATGTCGACCCAGGATCCTCCAGCACGATGCTCAAACCGCACCAGCTGAGCGGAATCGGCGATGTGACGATGCCAAATTTGCTCGAGGGTCGACGCAGAAACGAGGTTTTGGCGGACATTCTCCGCCTTCAGGAGCCCCACGTACGCCTCGAGCTTCTCCAATGTTTCACGTGAAACGGGCCGGTCAGCAGCCTGCTCCAAAAGCGCATTCACGCCGCCGCGCGCCGGTTCACCGCCACGTAAAGCGCGGACAGCGCGGCGGGCGTCACGCCAGGAACGCGCGAGGCCTGATCAAGTGTTTCAGGACGCGACGCGCGCAGCCGCTCGACCATTTCGTTCGAAAGCCCGGGAACCGCGCGATAGTCGAGAGCCGAGGGAATCCACACCGAGGAGTCACGCTGCACGACTTCCCACTCGCGCTTCTGACGCTCGACGTAAGGTTCGTAGAGAGCGTCGGCCTGGCCCTCCACCGTCGAACTCCAGTCGGGCTGCGTTCGTGTGGCGAAATGTTCCTCGATACGCCGGCGCCGGATGTCGGAGACACAGTCGGCCGCCAGTGCCGCCTCGCCGAGCCGCGTCATGGCATTGTCGGCGCGGAGGTGAAGCCGGTGCTCGGCGCGCGCGGTCATCATCCGGTACGGCTCGCTCACGCCTTGAAGCGTGAGGTCGTCAATCATCACTCCAACGTAGCTCGTGCGGCGATCGAAGCGGATCTCCTCTAGGTCGAGGGCCGCCGCCGCCGCGTTCAGCCCTGCTGCCAGGCCTTGCGCGGCCGCTTCCTCATATCCCGTCGTGCCGTTGATCTGACCGGCGAGGAACAGACCCTGTAGCTCGCGAACTTCCAGGCTCTGATTGAGGCGGCGAGAATCAACGAACTCATATTCTACTGCATAGCCGGGGCGAACGATCTCAACCCGTTCAAGTCCATCGATCGCCCGGACGAACCGCTGCTGGATCTCGACCGGCAGCGACGTTGAAATGCCGTTGGGATAGACCAGAGAGTCATCGAGGCCTTCAGGCTCGAGGAAAATCTGGTGCGCATCGCGATCGGCGAAGCGCTTCACCTTGTCCTCGATCGACGGGCAATACCGGGGCCCCCTGCCCTCGATGGCACCTGCAAACAGCGGCGATCGATCGAAATTCGCTCGAATGATGTCGTGCGTTCGCTCGCTCGTTCGCGTGATTGCACAGCTGAGTTGCGGCAGGCGGCCACAATCGTCGAGAGCTGACATGCGCCAAGGATCGGCGTCGCTCGGCTGCTTTTCCAGTCGCGACCAATCGATGCTTCGGCCATCGAGCCGCGGCGGCGTCCCAGTCTTCAGCCGACCCTGACCCAATCCGATCTCGCGGATCTGGTCCGCAAGCGCCACCGCTGCGCGTTCGCCGCAACGACCCCCTTCGGCGACCTGCTCGCCGACGAACATCCGCGCGTCGAGGAAGGTCCCCGTAGCGATCACGACGGCACGGCACGGGAGTCGTCCCGCGCTGGTCTCCACGCCCGAGATCCGGCCGCGGCTGACGATCAGCCGCACGGCCTCCGCGACCATGAGCTCGGCACCGCTCTCGCGGAGCAACCCGGAGACGGCTTGGCGATAGAGCTTCCGATCCGCCTGGATGCGCGGTCCCCACACGGCCGGCCCCTTGCTCCGGTTGAGCATTCGCCGATGGATCGCAGCCCGATCGGCCGCACGCGCCATGAGCCCGTCGAAGACGTCGAGCTCACGAACGAGGTGCCCCTTGCCGACGCCGCCAATCGAAGGGTTGCACGACATCTGCCCCGAATCTTCGGCCCGAAACGTGAGCAATCCGACGCGCGCGCCCCGGCGAGCCGCGGCAGCCGCAGCTTCGCATCCGGCATGGCCGGCGCCGATCACCAGGACGTCGTGCATCGCCACGCCTTAGCGGATCAGAGTTTCACGTGAAACACTACTTGCCGAGGCAAAACCGACTGAACAGCGTGTCGAGCACGTCCTCGACGCCTGCCCGTCCGGTCAGCCGATCGAAGGCAGACCGCGCCACGCGCAAACTCTCGCTCAGCAGGACAATGTCGCTTGGGTCCACAGATTCGAGCGCAGCCCTCGCCTCCTCGATATGGCCTGCTTGCCGGCGGTTAAGCGCGATCGCGCCCTCGGACGGCAAGAGAGCGCGCGCCACGGCGCCAACGCGCTCGAGCAACATCTTCACGCCTTCGCCAGTGACTGCGGAAACGGGGATCGTATCGGCCAGCGCCAGACCTCGAGCAGGCAGGTCCGCTTTCGCACGCACCCTGATGAGCCGCGGATGCGCAGGTGGCGCCTCATCGCCGAGCCACACCAGAATGTCCGAATCCTCGATCAGGCGCTCAGCACGGGCGACGCCAATGGCTTCGACCTGGTCTTCCGACTCGCGAAGCCCTGCGGTGTCCGTGAGCAGCAGGGGCACACCGTCGAGCGACAGCGGCACTTCGATATGATCTCTCGTCGTGCCCGGAATATCGGTGACGATGACACGCTCTTCACCAGCTATGGCGTTGATAAGGCTGGATTTTCCGGTGTTCGGCGGTCCGGCGACGACAACTCGCACGCCATCCTTCAGGCGTTCGACGCGAGGCCGTTCGAGCCACTGCCGCAGCTCCCCTGCAAGTGCGACGCACTCGCGTACGAGTGAGCGATCCACGGCCTCGTCATCTTCGTCATAGTCGATTGTCCGCTCAGCCTCCGCGGACAACGCGAGTAACCGCTGTTGCCAGGCGTCTATTTGCTTCGAAAGGGCGCCCTCCGACAGCGCGATCGCCGCCTTTCGTTGCGATTCTGTCTCCGCCTCAATGAGATCCGCGAGCCCTTCAGCTTCGGTCAGGTCGATTCGCCCATTTTCGAACGCCCGACGGGTGAATTCGCCGGGCTGCGCGAGACGCAATCGGTCAACCCCGGCGAGTGCCGCGAGAACCGCGTCAACGACAGCTCGTCCACCATGACATTGAAATTCCACAATATCCTCGCCAGTGGAGCTCGCAGGGGAGTCAAACCGAAGAACCAGAGCCTCATCCAGCAAATCGCCCGTTCGGGGATGACGCAGTTCCCGCACAGCGGCGGAGCGAGGTTCCGGCAGCGAGCCGGCAAGGCTTTCACCCGCGCGGTGCGCGTCCGGTCCGCTGACCCGGATAACCGAAACCGCGGCGGGCGGACGGCCGCTCGACAAGGCGAAGATCGTGTCCATCGCTCAGGTGAAGAAGGGCGCGACGACGGGCGCGACGTGGCCGGCACCCTCGTAGATCATCCTTACCGCAACCCACAGGATCACCAGCAAGCCGACCCACGCGATCCAGCGATAGCGATCGATGTAGCGCGCGATGAAGTTCGCCGCGACGCCCATCAGCAGCACCGAAAGGAACAGGCCGAAGACGAGCACCCACGGATGCTCTCGCGCAGCGCCGGCGACCGCGAGCACGTTGTCGAGGCTCATGCTCACGTCGGCGAGAGCCACGCCCCAGGCGGCGCTCGCGAAGCTCTTTGCCGGCTTCAGTCCTGAATGTTCGTCGCCGACGATCTCCTCGGAACCAACGCTTTCGTCCTTGTGTCGAATCTCGCGGTACATCCGCCACGCGACCCACAGCAGCAGGATGCCGCCCGCGAGTATGAGGCCGACGATCTGCAGCAGCTGCGTGACCAGGAGCGCGAAGGCGATCCGCAGCACCAGAGCTGCGAGCACGCCGACGAGGATGACCTTGCGACGCTGCGCGGCGGGAAGGCCGGCGGCAAGCGCGCCGACCACAATCGCATTGTCGCCGGCGAGGACGATGTCGATGAACAGGATCTGGAGGAATGCCGCGAATGCGCTGGCGCTGATCATGTCCATCGATTGAGGCCTAGCCGAGTCGGAGCACGCTCCTCAAGCCCAGCACGTGCTCGCCTCCCACCCAGCCCTCGTAGATCATGGTGCACGCGACCCACAGGATGACCGCCAAACCGACGTAATTGAGCCAGGAATAACGCTCGATCAGCCGCGCGACGTAGTTGGCCGCCAGTCCCATGAGGAGCACCGAGAAGGTCAGGCCCACGAAGAGCAGGGCCGGGTTCTCGCGTGCGATCGAGGCGACCAGCAGCACGTTGTCGAGGCTCATGCTGAGGTCGGCGATCGTGATTCCGAGCGCTGCTCGAAGAAAGGTCTGGCTGGCGGGCGGGCCTTCGACCGCATCGGTCGCCGGATCGTCCGCAACCACCGACTGGCGCGGGTGCAGCTCAGTCCACATGTTGTACGCGACCCACATCAAGAGCAGGCCGCCGGCGAACACTAGGCCCGTGACCCTCAGCAGTTGCGTCGCGATCACCGCGAAGGTGATCAGGAACACCAGCGCCATTCCGACGCCGAAAAGCAGCACCTTGCGGCGGTCCTTCGGCGGAAGCCCCGAGGCGAGCGACCCCATGATGACGACATTGTCGCCGGCCATGGTGAGGTCGCCGACGATGATCTGCCCGAGCTTGGCGAGCCCCGCCGCGGTGAAAATCGCGGAGAAGTCGAAGCCCTCAAGCATCGGGCAGTTCTACTATTGATTCATGGAAGCGAAGAAGTCCTCGTTCGACTTGGCGTCCTTCATCTTGTCGAGAAGGAACTGCATCGCGTCGACGGTGCCCATCTGCATGAGGATGCGGCGCAGCACCCACATCTTGGTGAGCGTACCCTGCTCCACCAGCAGCTCTTCCTTGCGGGTGCCGGACTTTCCGACGTCCAACGCCGGGAAGATGCGCTTGTCGGCGACCTTGCGGTCAAGAACGATTTCGCTGTTACCGGTGCCCTTGAACTCTTCGAAGATGACTTCGTCCATTTTGGAGCCGGTGTCGATCAGCGCAGTCGCGATGATCGAGAGCGAACCGCCCTCCTCGATGTTTCGTGCGGCGCCGAAGAATCGCTTCGGCCGCTGCAGCGCGTTGGCATCGACGCCGCCAGTCAGCACCTTGCCGGAGCTCGGAACGACCGTGTTGTAGGCGCGACCGAGGCGGGTGATCGAGTCGAGAAGGATCACGACATCCTTCTTGTGTTCGACCAGGCGCTTGGCCTTCTCGATCACCATTTCGGCGACCTGCACGTGGCGGCTCGCGGGCTCGTCGAAGGTGGAAGAGATGACCTCGCCGTTGACCGAGCGCTCCATGTCGGTGACTTCCTCCGGGCGCTCGTCGATCAGCAGCACGATGAGGATCACTTCCGGATTGTTGTCGGTGATCGCCCGCGCGATGTTCTGCATCAGCACGGTCTTGCCGGTGCGCGGCGGCGACACGATCAGGGCGCGCTGTCCCTTGCCGAGCGGGGAGACGATGTCGATCACGCGTGCCGACTTGTCCTTGATCGTCGGGTCGAGCGTATCCAGCTTCAGCTTCTCGTCCGGGTAGAGCGGCGTCAAATTGTCGAAGTTGACGCGATGGCGGACAGTCTCGGGATCGTCGAAGTTGATCGTCGTGACCCTGGTCAGCGCGAAATAACGCTCGCCCTCCTTGGGACCGCGGATCTCGCCTTCGACCGTATCGCCCGTCCGAAGGCCGAAGCGGCGAACGATGGACGGCGCGACATAGATGTCGTCCGGCCCCGCGAGATAATTGGCCTCCGGCGAACGGAGGAATCCGAAGCCGTCGTTCAGCACCTCGATGGTGCCCGAACCCATGATCTCGACGCCGTTCTCGGCCTGGACCTTGAGGATCGAGAACATGAGGTCTTGCTTGCGCATCGTCGACGCGCCTTCGACCCCCATCTCCTCGGCCATCGCGACGAGTTCTGCGGGTGTTTTCTTTTTCAGTTCTTTCAAATGCATTGGGACATTCTTTTCTTGGGGAATTGGTTTGGCTTCACAGGAACATGAAAGCGCTCGGGCGGCAGGACGCCGCGACCTTGAGGAGAACGAGCCGCCGGCAAAGAGGGAAACCGGCCGGAAGCCGTCGCGATTCGAGGTATGTCTGGCAGCGGCCGGTGTCAATCAGCCGTGAGCAGGCCAAGCGCCGAGCCGACTAAAACGGACGGACGATCACCAGCACAACGATGATCGCCGCGGCGATGCCGGGTATTTCGTTTAGCATCCGCACGGCCTTGCCGGACAACGATCGCTCACCTTTCGCCAGCTTCTTGCCGTAAGCGCTGAGCCAGCCTTGGTAGCCGCTCAGCAGGACGACGATGACGAACTTCGCCATGAACCAGCCCTGGTGCCAGGCATCGATATCGAAGGCGAGCATCAGGCCGAGGATCCAGACGACGATCATCGCCGGTGTCAGGATGATCGACATCACTCGTGCCTCGCGCTCGATCCACGCCCGGTCCTCGGGTGAACCGACGGTCGCCTCCTGGTGATAGACGTAGAGCCGAGGCAGCAGGAACAGTCCGGCAAGCCAGAAGATGACGAAGGTGACGTGCGCCGCTTTGACCCACGGGTAAGCGGGCCCGAGGAAGCCGACCAGACTGCTCACTTGCCCCCCTTAACGAGCTTCAGCAACTCCTCGACATGGGCGATCGGCGTTTCCTGCAAGATGCCGTGCCCGAGATTGAAGATGTGAGGGCGTCCCTCAAGCGCGTCAAGGATTCGCCTCACTGCATTCTTCAAAGCTTCGCCGCCGGCAAGCAGGGCCAGTGGGTCGAGATTGCCCTGGAGCGGCATGTCCTCCGGAAGCTCACGTGCAGCCCAGGCCGGATCGACGGTCTCGTCGAGGCCGATCGCGCCAACGCCGGTCTCCCGCGCATAGGCCGCCAGCTTGCCGCCTGCGCCCTTTGGAAAGCCGATGACGGGAACGTCCGGATGCCTTGCTTTCAATGCGGATGTAATCCTCGCGGTCGGAGCGATCACCCATTGCTCGAACTGCGCAGGCGCCAGGCTTCCCGCCCAGCTGTCGAACAGTTGCACCGCCTCCGCTCCGGCTTCGATCTGCTTCGAGAGATAGTCGATCGTGACCTCCTCGACCCGCTGAATCAGCTCTGCAAACTGCTTCGCATCTTCATAGGCGAGCTGCCGTGCTTCCGATTGCTGACGGCTAGCCTGGCCGGCCACCATGTAAGTGGCCACCGTCCACGGACTCCCGGCAAAGCCGATCAACGTCTTGGCTGGATTGAGCTCGGATCGAACCTTCGCGACGGTCTCGTAAATTGGGTCGAGCCGCGCCGGGAACGGTGTCAGCTGATCAAGTCCCGTGCTTGCAAGCGGCGGAGTCAGGCGCGGGCCCTCGCCGGCGATAAAGGTCAGGTTCTGCCCGATGGCAAACGGGATCAGCAGGATATCGGCAAACAAAATAGCCGCGTCGAGCTTGGGAAAGCGCTTCAGCGGCTGGAGCGTGATCTCAGCGGCCGCATCGCTGTCATAGACGAGATCGAGGAAGCTCCCCTTCGCTTCGCGAAGTGCACGGTATTCAGGCAGGTAGCGCCCCGCCTGGCGCATCATCCAAACTGGGGGAGGGTCGCGCCGCTCACCCTTCAGCACGGCGAGCAACGGCTTGTCGGCCTGCGAATTCGGAAGGTCGGCAGGCTTTAAGGCCACCCCTCTTCTCTCCCTTATTATTAATTAGAAGAAGATAGATGATGTGATTGAGCGCGGGACAGCGGGGTTTAGGCGCGGCTCCCCGAATTGCCAACAACCGTGGATGAGAACGGCCCTCGGGCAGAGCACGAGTCGCGCCGATTCGCACCCGTGATTCACAGCCGGGAACCTGAACTTCTCCCCGTGGATGAATCGTCGAACAGCCATGGCGCGAGCGCGGACAATCGGCGGATTGAGCGCGTCCCCATGCCCGCGCTACGCTTGCGCGCCGTCTTTTCCACAAGGTTGTTCGATTGAGCCTGATCCTCGCTTCGACAAGTCCGATCCGTCGCCAGATGCTCGATGCCGCAGGTGTCGAATATGAGTCGGCAAAGCCGCAGGTCGACGAGGACGAGCTCAAGCTCGGCTTGTCGGACGCGAGCGAGATTGCGATTCGGCTCGCAGAGGCGAAGGCGGTGAGCCTCCCGGGCGAATGGGTGATCGGAAGCGACAGCGTGGTCAGCGTCGACGGCTGTCTCTTCGATAAGCCAGGAAGTCGGGACCAGGCGGCCGAACATCTCCGCCGATTTTCTGGGAAGACGATGCTGCTCAGCAGCGCGGTTGCGCTCGCGCATGGCGGAGGGACAGACTGGAGCCATGTCGAGACGGCTCGTCTCGAGGTCCGTCGCCTTTCCGAGCAATTCATCGAGACTTACCTCGATGCCGAATGGCCCGAGGTCGGCTATTGTGTCGGCGTGTTTCGGCTGGAGGGCCGCGGGGTGCAATTGTTCGAGCGCATCGAAGGCGACCATTTCACGGTCCTCGGAATGCCTTTGTTGCCGCTGCTGGGAGCGCTCCGGGAGCGAGGGCTTCTCCTCGCATGATAAGGATCGCGCTCACCGGCTCGATCGGCATGGGCAAGTCGACCGTTGCGGCGATGTTCGAAGCCGCAGGGGTGCCTGCCTTCGATGCCGACAAGGTGGTGCACGAGCTGCAAGGCCCTCTCGGTGGACTCGTGGAAAAGATCGGCGAGTTATTTCCCGGATGCGTTCGCTCCGGCACTCTCGATCGGCAATGCCTCGCCCAGATCGTGCTTGCCGATCGCAACAAGCTCACGATGCTCGAGGACATCGTTCACCCCGCAGTGCAGCGTGCGCGTGAGAGATTTATCGAGGATCACCGCGATGCTCAGGCGTTGATCTTCGACATTCCGCTGCTGTTTGAAACCGGCAGCGAGGGGGAATTCGACAAGGTGATCGTCGTGTCCGCCCCCGCCGAAGTTCAGCGCGAGCGGGTCATGAGGCGCCCGGGGATGACCGCGGAGAAGCTGGCCGCGATCCTCGCGCGCCAGATTCCCGACGAGGAGAAACGGCGCCGCGCCGATTTCGTCATCGACACGAGCGGCCACCTATCCACAACTGAAAACAAAGTGCGCGAAATCATGGCTTGTCTCGGACTCGCCCCCAAGGAATAGTTCGCTCCGTGCGGGAGATCGTCTTCGATACGGAAACGACGGGTTTGAATCCGGCTAGCGGCGACCGGATGGTCGAGATCGGCTGCGTCGAGATCTTCAACCGGGTCGAGACCGGCCGACACTTTCACGCTTATTTCAATCCCGAGCGCGACATGCCGTTCGATGCGCAGGAAGTGCACGGGCTCAGCAACCTGTTCCTGTCGGACAAGCCGCGCTTTGCGGAGAAAGCCGACGAACTCCTCGACTTCATCGAGGATTCCCCGCTCGTCGCGCACAATGCCACATTCGACTTCGGTTTCCTGAACTTCGAGCTCGAGCGGACCGGCAGGCCGGGCGTGCCGCTCAGCCGGATGGTCGATACGCTGACGCTCGCCCGCACCAGGCACCCCGGCGCCAAGCACAGTCTCGACGCGCTGTGCATCCGCTTCGGGATCGACCGCAGCCAGCGCGTGAAGCACGGCGCATTGCTCGACGCGCAGCTGCTCGCGCAGGTCTATGTCGAGCTGACTGGTGGCCGGCAGATTGGACTCGGCCTAGTCGCCGAATCGGGTACCGTCAGCGTCGCCGAATCGCAGCGGCCGGTCGTCGTTCGCGAGCTCCGTCCGGCGCGCCCGCATTTCGCCGCAGCCGAGGAACTCGAACGCCACCGCGCGTTTATTGCAAGGCTCGTAAATCCGCTATGGGAGCGCTTCGCAGGGGCCAATTGACGCCCGGTCCGGGGCGGTCCTAAGCGGCCCTGGAGATCGAAGGAGCATGTCAGTGGACGTTCGGGTCGCGGGTCATCAGGTCGACACCGGCGAGTCGCTGCGCGAGCTTGCGCAGCGCCGCGTCGCTGAAATCACCGAGAAATATTTTTCGCGTTCGGTCGGAGCCAATGTGACGTTTGGCCGAGGCCCCAACAACGACTTCACGTGCGACATCGTCGCTCCGGTCACGCAAGGCGTCGTCCTCAAGGCCTCGCACAAGGCTCACGAAGCGCAATTGGCGTTCAACGGTGCCGCCGACCGCATCGAAAAGCAGCTCCGGCGGTACATGCGGCGGCTGAAGGATCATAAGGCCGACGAGGGCATGCAGCCTTTCGTCGAGAACGCCGCCTACACGATTTTTTCCGCGCCCCAATCGGACAATGACGAGGAGGCGGCGCATCCTGCCATCGTTGCCGAGACTCGGGTCGACATTCCCGAGGCGAGTGTCTCCGACGCGGTCATGATGATGGACCTCCGGAACACGACCGCGCTCCTGTTCCGCAACAGCGGAACGGGCCAGTTCAACATGGTCTACCGCCGAGAGGACGGGAATATCGGCTGGGTCGAGCCGCACGACGACTGACGATGCAGCTCGCCGACTTCCTCGACTATGACGCGATCAAGACCGCCCTTCCGGGCGGCAACAAGCGTTCGGTCCTGCAGCAGGCCGCGAACCTCGCCGCCCAGCGGCTGAATACCGACGCCACGCCGATTCTCGCCAGCATCAACGAGCGCGAGCAGCTGGGTTCTACCGGGTTCGGCCAGGGGGTCGCCATCCCCCACGGCAAGATCGAGGGCCTGAAGCAGATCTACTGCCTCTTCGTCCGGCTCGCCGAGCCGATCGACTACAAGGCGATCGACGGCCGTCCGGTCGATCTCGTCTTCCTCCTTCTTTCGCCGCTCGATGCGGGTGCGGAGCATTTGAAGGCGCTGGCGGCGATCAGTCGCGTCACCCGCCACTCGGCCACTCTCGAGAAGATGCGCGGAGCGCGCAGCCGCGACGCGCTTGCGGCGGTGCTTATGGGCGCCGACGAGCGGGACGCCGCCTGAACGACGCTCGACTCCCGACTCATGTCGAAGTCGCCGGTATCTTGCGTCGCGTCGCGGCGGCGGGAGATTTCGCCACGATCATGAGGAAAGGTGACCCCGAGCGCGGCTCGCTCATCATTTTGGTGACCAGCCGGGGTCAGAACATCGCCATTCTCGAGCGCGTTCTCAGCTTCGACGGGGATTACCAATGGCAGGCGACGAAGGCCTCCGAATCGGCCGGTTCCGAGGACATGGTTAATTTCCTCGCACGTCGTGCACGCTTCGACGAAGACCTCTGGGCGATCGAACTGGATATCGCGGACCCCGAACGGTTCATCGCTGAAACGACCCGTTTGGGTTGACCCTCTACCCCATGCGGGTGAAACCTCTCTCAACAACAAGAGCGGGGGGCATTTCCTGTGCAAGAAGCGCCGGGAATGCCACGCGAGACGGGGAATCGCCGAGGGCTCGGAGGAAAGTAAGCGTAAAGTATTGCGCGCCTGAGTTTTAGGCCTTCACCGCAGATTTACGGTTAGTCTGTTGACTTTTATTCGCTCAGCGTTGCTGTTCTGTGGCGCTCTTACTGCAAGCACTGTCGCCCCTGCGCAGGCAGGACCTTCGGGAAGCCTCGTCTCGACCGCGAGCGCGACTCTTCCGAAGGTCTCCGTCCCCGAGCTGCTGGACCCGCAGGGCCAGCCGCAATTGTCGCAGCCGGACTCGCTCCAGGAACAGACACCAACGACTGACGAATCGGCGCAGGAGCCGACTATCGACCGCAGCGAGGACCTCGCGACCATGGTCGCCGAGCTTCGCAGCCCCGACGCGGGCAGCCACGAGCTCAATTGTCTAGCGACCGGAATCTATTTTGAATCGAAGAGCGAACCGCTCGCCGGACAGCTCGCCGTCGGCCAGGTGATCGCGAACCGTGCACAGAGCGGCGGCCGCTTCCCGTCGACCTATTGCGGCGTGCTGTTCCAGCGCGGCCAATTCTCCTTCGTCCACGGCCATTCGCTTCCGAGCGTCCCGCACGCGAACAAGCAGTGGCAGACTGCGGTCGCGGTCGCCAAGATCGTCGACGAGAACCTCAAGAATTCTCCGGTCGGCAACGCGCTCTTCTTCCATGCGCGCTATGTCTCGCCGGGCTGGCACGCCAAGCGCGTTGCCGCCATCGGCAACCACATCTTCTATCGCTAAGTCTAATCAGTAGCGGGTGGGCGCGGGCGGGCTTCGGCTCGCCCGCTTTCTTTTTGGCTGTTCGATTCTCGCCAATCCCCGGATTGGCTGCGTTCTCACATTGTTCTAACTGTGTCCGATGGCCACGCTGCCCGAGTCTCCCTGCTTCACCGATGATCCGCCGCTCGCGACCGACGTCGCCCGCGGAGTCACGCGTCTGTTCTGTCGCCAGGGCGTGTTCGCGATTTGCGAGATGCCGCTTCCCAACGGCCGGCGCGCCGACCTGATGGCGATCGACGGCAAGGGCGGCCTCACGATAGTCGAGATCAAGGTCGCCAGGTCCGATCTCATTGGCGACGGCAAGTGGCGCGATTATCTCGACTATTGCGACCGCTTCTACTGGGCGGTGCCGCCGGCGCTCGTCTCGATCCTTGAGCACGAACGCTATCTGCCCGGCGAAGCGGGCCTCATCGTCGCCGACCGCTATGACGCTGCGATCGCTCGCGCCGCCGTGGATCGGCCGCTGGCGCCCGCTCGTCGCAAGGCCGAATTGCTGCGTTTCGCGCGACGCGCCGCTCGGCGCTTGTCGGCGCAGATCGATCCCTCGCTTGGCGACTTTACTTAGAGGCCGTCGCTGACGCCGGCTTCTTGTCGTCGATCAGCTTCAGGATGTCGCGCGCACGCGGGTCCCGCTTCGCATAATCGCGGGCCGAATAGCCCGCGGCCGTGTCGGTCTTGTCCGGGTTGGCGCCGGCGTTGAGCAGCAACCGCACCATCACCGTGTCGCGCTGCTGAACGGCGATGATCAGCGCCGTCTCGCCCATCTTGTCGGTTCCATCGACTTTTGCGCCGAGGCCGAGAAGCCATGTCGCGGCGTCGTCAAAGC
>DASUCP010000114.1:0-13534 GCA_036275975.1 Sphingomicrobium sp. | reverse complement strand
GTGCGCGCTTCGTCGCGATTGCGGCGACGGCGGTCGCGCAGGCGCCTGTCCCGCAGGCGAGCGTTTCACCGGCACCGCGCTCGAATGTCCGCAGCTTGATCCGGCCGTGCACGTAGGTGGCGACGTTGACGTTGATCCGCTCGGGGAAGGCGGGATCGTTCTCAATCCTCGGCCCGAGTTCACCGAGCGGCACTTCGCGGGCGTCGGGGACGAAGAATACGAGGTGCGGATTCCCGACATTCACCGCGATCGGATTCTCAAGCTCGTCCCAGGCCATCGGCAGCGGGTTGGTATCGGCGGGGTAGGCGAGCGGGATCTCGTCCCATGCGAAGCGGGGTTCGCCGATGTTGACTTCGACGTCTTCGCCGAGGTCCTCGCCCTCCAGCAGGCCGCCGTCGCTGTCGATACACTTAGCGCCCGTCAGCCGCACTATGCAGCGGGTTGCATTGCCGCAGCTTTCAACCTCGCCACCGTCGCTGTTCCAGATACGCATCTTAAGGTCGGCTGTCTCGCTCGGCTCGAGCACGATTAGCTGGTCGCAGCCGACGCCGGTGCGCCGATCCGCGATAGCTTTGGCGAGCGACGGCGTGACGTCGAACGGCTGCTGACGCGCGTCGACGATCACGAAATCGTTGCCCAACCCATGCATCTTGTGGAAGTGCCGTCGCATCGGCCGCGTGACTTAGGGAGCGACCGGAGCTTAGTCCACCTGCGAGGGTCCAATGCCGAGAGCCGCGAACGACGTCATGCAATCGATCATCTTCTCGGCCGTGCTCGATGCCATCGCCGCGCTGAAGCGCGCGTCGGGCGGACTGCCGAACCAGCTGCTGCGCGACGTTCAGGCGATCCATCCGAACGTCACCTTCGCGGACCTGCCGAAGGAGCTCCAGGACCAGATCGTTGAAACGACGCGGAGCGCGTTCAGCCAGCTGCTGAAGGAAGGCTATGCGGTCGGTCCGCGACAGCAGATGCAGCAAGTGCGGCCGATGGATCGTGTGCCCGAACGTCAGCGCACTAATGATCGCCGCGGCCCACCGCGCGGACCGCGAAGAGGCCCGCCGTCGGGAAATGGCCCCGACAAGCCGCGTGGCGGCCCTGGCGGTCCGTCTCGTCAGCGCAAGCCGAAGGGCAAGCCGCGCCTAGGTTGAACTCGGAGGCATAAGCCGCTAAGCGCCGCCGCGTCTTAACGGACATACATCGATACTGAGCGCCCAAGGGTGCAAGCCGGCCGACGAGGTTTCGTTCGCCGGCTCGAATTGCGTTGAGGCTCCCCATATGGGCAGCTCAGCATCGTTGAGGAGATTTGGATGTTCGACACGTTGAGCGATCGGCTCGGCAGCGTATTCGATCGGCTTCGGGGCCGTGGCGCCCTGACGGAGGCCGACGTGCGCGCGGCGATGCGCGAGGTTCGCGTGGCGCTGCTCGAGGCCGACGTGGCGTTGCCGGTTGCGCGCGATTTCGTTGAACAAGTCACCGAGAAGGCCGTCGGCCAGGAGGTCCTGCGCTCGGTCACTCCGGGGCAGATGGTCGTCAAGTACGTCCACGACGCGCTGGTCGAGACGCTGGGCTCGGAGACTGCGGAGCTCAATCTCAACGTTACTCCGCCGGCAGTGATCATGATGGTCGGCCTTCAGGGCTCGGGTAAGACCACTACGACGGCGAAGCTCGCCAAGCGGCTCACCGAGCGCGACCGCAAAAAGGTGCTGATGGCGTCCCTCGACGTCGCCCGTCCCGCTGCACAGGAACAGCTGGCGGTGCTCGGACGGCAGGCGAACGTCGAAACGCTGCCGATCGTCGCCGGCCAGCAGCCGGTCGACATCGCGAAGCGCGCGCTGAATTCGGCGAAGCTGCAGGGCTACGACGTGGTCCTCCTCGACACCGCTGGTCGTCTCCACGTCGACGACCAGCTGATGGCCGAGATGAAGGCCGTCGCGCAGGCCTCGAACCCGGCCGAAACTTTGCTCGTCGTCGACAGCCTAACCGGTCAGGACGCGGTCAACGTGGCGAAGGGCTTCGCCGGCGAGGTTGACCTGAGCGGCGTGATCCTCACGCGAATGGACGGCGATGCTCGCGGTGGCGCCGCGCTCAGCATGCGGGCCGTCACCGGCAAGCCGATCAAGTTCGCCGGCGTCGGCGAAGCGCTCGACAAGCTCGAGGCTTTCCACCCCGACCGCGTCGCCGGCCGCATCCTTGGCATGGGCGACGTGGTCAGCCTCGTCGAGCGCGCGGCGGAGACGATTCAGGTCGAGGAGGCGGAGAAGCTCGCGGCCAAGATGGCCAAGGGCAAGTTCGACCTCGACGATCTGCGCGCCCAGCTTGCCCAGATGCAGCGGATGGGGGGCCTTGGCGCGCTCGCGGGCATGATGCCGGGCATGAAGGGCATGAAGGATGCCGCTGCCAAGGCGGCTGACAGCAAGGCGCTGACCCACATGGAAGCGATGCTCTCGTCGATGACCGCGAAGGAGCGGTCGAAGCCCGAGATCATCAACGCCAAGCGCAAGATTCGCATCGCGAAGGGCTCGGGAACGACCGTTCAGGAGATCAACAAGCTTCTGAAGATGCATCAGGAAATGTCGACCGTGATGAAGCGCCTGAAGAAGATGGGCGGTCTCGGAAAGCTCGCGGCGATGTTCAGCAAGGGTGGTTTGGAAGGCGCGCTCGGCGGACTTGCCCCCCCGGGCGCGCTTCCTTCGAGCGCCATGCCTGGGCTGGGAGGAGGCGCGGGGGCGCCTCTTCCGGGTCTCGGCGGCGGATCGCCGTTCAACCTTCCACCCGGTTTCGACAAATTTTCAAAGAAATAACCGAACGCACTGAAAGGAAATAACTAATGGCTCTAGCAATTCGCCTCACTCGCGGCGGCGCAAAGAAGCGGCCTTATTACCGGATCGTGGTGGCCGACAGCCGTTCGCCGCGCGACGGCCGCTTCATCGAGAAGCTCGGCACCTACAACCCGCTTCTGGCGAAGGATTCGCCCGAGCGCGTGAAGCTCGACACCAATCGCATCCAGCATTGGCTGTCGGTTGGCGCTCAGCCGTCGGACCGCGTTCTGCGCTTCCTCGATGCGGCTGGACTTCGTGAGCGCCCGGCGCGCAACAACCCGCAGAAGGCGGAGCCCGGCGAAAAGGCCAAGGAGCGTCTGGAGGAGCGTGCGAAGCGTGAGCAGGAGGCCGCTGAGGCTGCTGCGGCTCCTAAGGAAGAGGCGCAGCAGGAAGAGGCTGAGGCCGTGGTTGCCGAGGAAGTCGAGGCTGCGACCGCCGAGCCGACTCCTGAGGCCGAGCAGGTGATCGAGGAAGTCGCCGAGCAGACCCTGCCAGTCGAAGAGGCCGTTTCCGAGCCGCAGGCCGCTGAGGCGCCCGTCGAGGAGCCTGTTGCCGAAGCTGCGGCTGGTGAAGAAGAAACCGCCGAGACCCCGGACACTGCCGAAGCTCCGGCGGAGGAAGCGGCTGCCGAGCAGCCCGACTCGACGGACAAGGGTGAGTCCGCCGAAGCTCCCGCTGAGGGCGCCGACGACGTTGCGCCGCCCACCGAGGATTCGCCTCAGGCGGAGACTGAAGAGAAGGCCGAATAATTGCCGGCTTCGGGCAACCGCGGCGAGCGCAGGATCGCGCTCGCCGCGGTTGCCGGGGCTCATGGCGTCAAAGGGGAGCTGAGGCTGAAGCTCTTCAGCGAGGGCATCGATAGCCTGTCCCGCCATCAGAAGCTTCATGTCGGTGGCGTCGAGCGGCGCCTCATTTCCATTCGCGACGCGAAGAGCCCGGTCGCGCGCTTCGAAGGCGTCGAGGACCGCTCCGCGGCTGAAGCGCTTCGCGGTTCATTGATCGAGATTGACCGATTGGCCCTCCCACCCTTGGAGGAGGGTGAATATTACCATTCAGACGTGATTGGCCTCCCGGCGGTCGACCGTGAAGGCAAGTCTTGGGGCAAAGTGATCGCCGTCGAGAATTACGGCGCGGGCGACCTGCTGGAAATCGAACTCGAGGACGGTCGGAGTTCGCTCATCCCGTTCACGCGCGGGATCGCTGATCTCGAGGATGGCCGCATCCTTCTCGACCCAGAGTTCCTCGCCTAGCTTCCGCTTTCCGCTTTCTGCAGCTCCTCGACGTCTCGCCACAACGGCCGTTGCGCGCAGAGGTCGTTCCGGATCGCGGTGGCGGCCACGCCGCCCTGGCCCATCGCATGGCTGATCTGATCGAGACCGATCACCACGTCCCCCGCAGCGTAGAGGCCGGGTACGTCAGTGCGCATGTGGCGATCGACGACGACTGACTGATCGCTGGACAGCTTTGCGCCGACCATCTCGGCGAGCTGTGTGTGGGTGTCCGAGCCGAGCGCCGGATAGATGCTGTCGAAGGTGTAGTGCCCTTCGGCCGTGTCGACGACGATGCAGTCGCCGGTGATCGCGACCGCCTGGGCAGGGCCGTCCACGCAACCGATCTGCGCATCCTTGAGCTTCTTCTGGTCCTCTTTCCCGAGGCTGAGTGCCTTGTCCGGCGCGATCAGGGTGACGTCTGCGGTGAAGCCTCGGATGAATAAGGCCTCCGCAACGCCGTGACTATCGCTGCCGATCACTCCCACGCGCTTGTCAGTAACCTCATACCCGTCACAGATCGGGCAATAGCGGACGAGCCCGCGCGCGAGCGCATGATCGTGCAGATCTTCATCCATGGGAGGACGGCGGTTGGTCACTCCCGTCGCCAACAACACGGTACGCGTGTTCGCGGAGCCTGAGCCCCAGGTCGCGGTGAAGAGACCCGACTTTTCGTCGCGCTCGAGCTTCGTCACGAACTCCGTCTCGATTTTCGCGCCATATTTGCAGGCCTGGTCGCGCATCCGCTGGAGGAGATCGGTGCCCTTGATCCCATCCGGGAAGCCCGAGACGTTGCGGGTGCAAGGAATCCATGCGGCGCGGCTCTTGCCCCCGTCAACGACGAGGATGTCGAGATGAAAACGCGCGAGATAAATCGCGGCTGTCAGGCCGGCGGGGCCGCCTCCGATGATCAGGCAGTCGAGAATCGCTTCGTCCATCCAGCGCCAATGGATTGCCGCAACTGCGGTTCCCGACTAGCGCGCTGGCATGAACTGGACGTTCGTTCTCATCGCATTCGCGCTCGCTGTGTTCATGGGTTCGGCGCTGGTGTCGCTGCTTGCCACGATCCGCCCCGAATGGAGCCCTCGTCGCCGGCGGCTGACTGCTGCATCGATTCTCCCGGCAATCACGCTCGTCGCCACGCTGCTCATGATGCTGTTCGTTGCCACGGCCAACCACGGCGAAAGCGAGCACATGGAAGACCTAGCGATCGCGGCCTTGGTGACGATCGGCGGAGGATTCACTTTGCTCGCATGGATCGGCGGACTGGTGGGCGCGACGCTCACCGGCCGTAGGCACCGCGGATGAGCTTCCGCGCTTCCGTCCTGACGCTTTATCCGGACATGTTTCCAGGACCGCTCGGTGCGAGCTTGGCGGGCAAGGCGCTTCAGGATGGCATCTGGAGCCTCGACGCTACCAACATCCGCGATTTCGCAACGGACAAGCACCGAAGCGTCGACGATACTCCCGCGGGCGGCGGGGTGGGGATGGTGCTTCGGCCGGACGTGCTTGCAGCGGCCCTCGACAGCGTAGCAGACGCTCGTCCGATGCTGGCCCTGACTCCTCGGGGCAAGCCGCTCACGCAGGCTCGTGTACGCGAGCTCGCGGCAGGCGAAGGGGTCATTCTACTGTGCGGCCGCTTTGAGGGATTCGATGAGCGAATGTTCGAGGCGCGGCCGCTCGAACCGGTGTCCGTGGGCGACTACGTCCTCTCGGGCGGGGAACTCGGCGCCATGGTGATCCTGGATGCTTGCGTGAGGCTGCTTCCCGGGGTAATGGGCGCGGCCTCCAGCGGACAGGAGGAGAGCTTCGAGACGGGGCTTCTCGAATATCCGCATTATACCCGACCCGTCGAATGGGAAGGACGCACGATCCCCGAAGTGCTGCGGTCGGGGGATCATGCGAAGATCGCGGCGTGGCGACACACGCGGGCGATCGAAGATACACGGCTATGGCGGCCGGACCTGATCGAGCGCCACGGGGGCGCATCGCAGGCACCGCCCTCTGGCGCGCGGCGACGAGACGAAGAAGAGAAAAAGAAATGAACCTGATCGAGACCCTGGAGCGCGAAGCGATCGACGCGCTGACCAAGGACAAGAACCTCCCCGAATTCCGGCCCGGCGACACGCTGCGCGTCGGCGTGAAAGTCATCGAGGGCGACCGCACCCGCGTGCAGGCGTTCGAGGGCGTGTGCATCGCCCGCTCGAACAAGGGGGTAGGCTCCAGCTTCACCGTTCGCAAGATCAGCTTCGGCGAGGGCGTTGAGCGCGTCTTCCCGCTTTATTCTCCGATCATCGACAAGATCGAAGTCGTGCGCCGTGGCGACGTCCGCCGCGCCAAGCTCTACTATCTGCGCGGACGCACCGGTAAGGCGGCGCGTATCGCTGAACGCCGTGACATCCGCCGCGACGTTGCTGGCGGGCAAGGCGCCGAGACCGAGGCGCAGCGCGCCGAGAACGCGCCAGAGGCTTAAGGGGCAGCCGTACCCCGGCCAAGGCCGGGGTCCAGCCAAAGGAAAATCTGGCTCCTGCCTCCGCAGGAGCACATCCTTGCACATGGGCCTACGGCCGCTAACAATGGCGGCATGCGTTTCCTTGTGCTTGCGGCGCTGCCGCTCCTAATCGCGGCAGCACCGCCGCCGGGCGTTCCCCAAAAGAATCTGACGATCGAACGGATCTTCGCGAGTCCGCCGATCTCGGGCCCCACTCCGCGGCTCCTCAAGCTTTCGCCGGATGGCCGCTATGCGGGCTTGTTGTTGCCGCGGTCGGAAGATCGCGAGCGCTACGATCTCTGGGCGATGGACACTTCGACGGGCGCCAAGCGCATGCTCGTCGATTCATCAAAGCTCGGCGGCGGTGAGATCTCCGAAGCCGAGAAGATGCGCCGCGAACGCGCTCGCGTCGGCGGCACCAAGGGCATTGTCGAATATGAATGGGCGCCCGACGGCAAGTCGATCCTGACGCCCGTCGATGGCGATCTCTATCTCGTAGATGTCGCGACCGGCGCGGTCCGCCGGCAGACCAATACACCGCAGACCGAGATCGACGCGCACGTGTCCGAAGGCGGGCGGTTCGTCAGCTTCGTTCGCGACCAGAACCTCTATGCCATTGACCTTGCGAACGGAGCTGAGCGTCCGCTTACGACCGAAGGGAAGGGTACTGTCACCTGCGGCACGGCCGAGTTCGTCGCCCAGGAGGAGATGGATCGGCGCACCGGCACCTGGTGGGCGCCGGGCGACAGTCGGGTGGCGGTCGAATGCTTCGATGAGGCTAACGTTCAGGTCGTCACTCGCGCAGCCATCGGCGCGAACGGGACGAAGACGTTCGACCAACGCTACCCCGCGGCAGGAACGCCAAACGTCACCGTCACGCTGTGGCTGATGAACCCGGATGGGAGCGGCCGGGCCAAGGTCGACCTCGGCTCGAACCCGGACATTTATCTGGCGCGCGTGGATTGGTCGAAGGACGGGCGCACCTTGTTCGTCCAGCGCCTCAGCCGCGACCAGAAGCGCCTGGACCTGCTGGCGGTCGATCCCGCCACCGGCGCGAGCCATCCGGTGCTCAGCGAATCCTCGAAGACCTGGCTTAACCTTAATGATGATTTCCATCCGCTGAAGGACGGAAGCTTCATCTGGGGATCGGAACGCACCGGCTTCCACCACCTTTACCGATGGGCGAATGGGCAGCTGACGCCGATTACGCACGGCGATTGGGTGATGACGGGGCTCGTCGGTGTCGACGAGCGCAACCACCGGCTCTACTTCACCGGCAACAAGGACGGAGTGCTCGAACAGCACGTCTATTCCGTCGATTATCTCAGCCCCGGTCAACCGGAGCGCCTCACGCAGCCCGGCTTCTGGAATTCCGCCGAAATGGATAAGGCGGGCACGCGACTGATCGTGACGCGATCCTCGCCCGATCAGCCACCACAAGTCTATCTCGCAGATGGGGCCGGCCGGCAGCTCGCGTGGGTGGAGGAGAACAAGCTCGACGCGTCGCATCCGTACGCGCCCTACACGGCCGCGCACCGGAAGATAAAGTTCGGCACGCTCAAGGCTGCGGACGGAACCACGCTCTACTGGGAGATGATCACTCCGCCGCTGGGAAAAGGGAAGAAGTACCCGGTCTTCTTCGAACATTATGGCGGACCCGGGACCGGCCAGCAGGTGAACCGCGCGTGGGCGTCGCCGATGCGCCAATATTGGGTCAGCAAAGGGTGGATTTATTTCCAGATCGACAACCGCGGCTCCTACAATCGCGGCAAGGCCTTCGAGGACCAGATCTACCACGCCATGGGAACCGTCGAGGTCGACGATCAGGCGACCGCCGCGCACTGGCTTCAGAGGCAGCCCTATGTCGATGCCAACAAGATCGCCATCTCCGGATGGTCGTATGGCGGCTACATGACGCTCAAGATGCTCGAGAAGGCGCCGAAGGGGCTTTACGCGGCGGGCGTTGTGGGCGCGCCCGTGACGAAGTGGGAGCTCTACGACACGACCTACACCGAGCGCTATCTCGGCAATCCGTCGATCGATCCCAAGCCCTACGAGACCTCGGACGCGCTCGCCGGCGCAGTAAAGATTCAGGAGCCGTTCCTGCTCCTCCACGGCATGTCCGACGACAACGTCATCTTCGAGAATTCATCGATGCTCGCGGACGAGCTCCAGCAGGCCGACCGGCAGTTCGACATGATGTTCTACGTCGGTCAGACGCACCACGTCGCTGGCGAGGGGCGTCAAGCGCACGTCCAGAAGACGATCGAGCGCTTCCTCGACGAGAAGGTGCTGGGCAAGCGAAAGGACTAGTCTCGGCGGCGGTGCTTCTCCGGGATCGCGTCGCGGTCGATGAGCCGAGTGTAAAGGTGCCACGTCGAGTAGCCGAGCCACGGCAGGACGAGCGCCAAGCCGACGAACAGCGGAAGGGAGCCGAGCACCAGCAATGCACCGACGAGGATCCCCCAGCGAATCATCTCGCCCTTGTTGGCGTGCGCTGCGCGCCACGACGCTGAGACCGCATCTGCAGCGCTA
This sequence comes from Sphingomicrobium sp., assembly GCA_036275975.1. Lineage (GTDB taxonomy): Bacteria > Pseudomonadota > Alphaproteobacteria > Sphingomonadales > Sphingomonadaceae > Sphingomicrobium. The sequence goes on along the minus strand of DASUCP010000114.1, from coordinate 4,421 downwards.
ACGTCGCAATCCACTAGCATCGGCAGTGAAGCGACGCTGAGCGCGAGCACGAGCCAGCCGAGGATCGCACCGACTGCCATTCCGGCGGCGATCAACGCCCAGCCTTTCGGCGTCGTGAAAACCATCGTCAGGAACCCGCCAATGGATGTCGGCGTGGCCCAACCGAAGAGCAGCCCATACAGAACACCGGCGGCGATGAGCCAGCCGAAGAAGATCAGCAGCAGCAGCCCGGCGACCATGCCCATGTCATCGCGTGACGGGCGCTTACGAACATCGAGGAAGTTCCACCAGTGGACCTCCCTGCCGATTTCGCGCCTGCGGGCGAGTTCATAGAAACCGACAGCTGCAATCGGTCCCATCAGCGCCACACCGGCGACCACCGGGAAGAAGAAGGGCATCAGCGGCCGGCTCGTGGTCATCACGACGGCGGCAAGGCCGAGCAACGTGTATATTAGCCCTGCGAAGACCAAGTCTCCGCGAAGTTCGCCGAAATCTTCCCATCCCTGCCGGAGCGACCATCTGAGGTCGTGATTGCTAATGGTTCGGACGGGGATCGGCCTCGCTTCAGCGCGGGTACGGGGAGCAACGGTCGCCATGACACCTCCTTAGACTGGGTGCCGTCCGGCGCTTACGTGCGCCGGGCGCCTGAGAAGGGCCATAGCACAGCAGTCGCGAGTCGGTCACAGTCTGACGTGCGAGAAGACGATGCTTGCGTCGGGATTAGATTGCGGCCGGGCGAATTTCGGCCGTGCCGAGAGCAGCGGCTCAGCGCTCGAAGGCACCGTGCCGACTCCGATCACGAGGAAGTCGATGGGCTTCGGCTGATCCGTCGTGATCAGGAGCGTTGCCCCGTCGCAGCTACGGCCCGAGCAGGCGAGGTCGTATTTGCCGCCTTCGCTTTGATCGATCGGTCGGATGAAACCGGCAACGCCCGCGGAGCGGATCCGTGCATCTTCGGGCGCGATGAGATCGATGTCGCCGTTCCCGTTCGCCGCAAGCCGCACGGTGAGCGTCCGCTCACTGCCGTTACGAAGCTGGGAAAGCAGCTGAACCTCCGGCGCCTTCGCTGTCGGATTGGCCGGAGCTGACGCGACCCAACGTTCGCGATCGCTGAAGGGCAGCTTTGCTCGCTTCCATGAGCCGGGAAAGCTCCGCGGAATGGCGACGCCGTCGTTCACCACCGACCACCAACTCTTGTGCGAGGACACGTCGGTGACGTGCTGGATGACGAACTTTTGCTGCCGATCGGCTGAGTAAGCGGGCATGGCTAAGGCCAGTCCGGCGCACAGAATTGTCAGGACTCCGCCCACTAGCGTCGAAGCGCGCCGTCTAGCTCCGGCGAGCAGCGGCCTCGCCTCGATCAAGACCGGAATGATCAGCAATGCTGCCAACGGTGCAAACACCCACATCGGGCCGCCATTGAGAAGCTCCTGCAGCAGCCCGAGCATCGCGCCCCAGCTGATGTAGAGGAACAAGATCGCCGCATAGGAGCCCATCCGTTCCGCCGGGAGCCACCAGCGGCCGAGTACCATCCCCGCTACCGCGATCAGCGGCGGGAAGATGAAGAAGATGATTCCGCCCGGTGCGATCAGTCCGATCACGCCGCCGACGAACAGGAAAATGAACCAGAACGCAGGGCGCAATCGCGTGCGATCGAGCGTCCCGCCGATCGCGATTAGGCAAACTGCTGCGGCGAGGATCGTGCCAGCGTAGACGGTAAGGTGCGTCCAGATCGGATGCGCGCGCCAGAACATGCCGGCACGGAGCGCCGCTAACAGCGTAAGAAGGATCCAGGCGGTAATCGTTGAGCTGGCGATCGCCCCGAGGATTGCGAGAGTTCCACGAAGCAATCCGCCGCGCCGGAGGCCGAAGACCAAGAAGCCGATCAAGAGTCCGATCAGCAATGCTGCTCCGATAACCAGCGGCAACGTGATCAGGGTACGGCCCAGCAGATCCATGAAGATGCGGTTGCCAGAGACTTTTTTCGGCGGCCCGCTCGCGAGCGTCTCGGCCAGCGCAAGCGTCTGGTCGCCCATGTGCTGCAGCGTGCCTGGGTCAAGCGCCGCGATGTTGTCGCCGGGCGAATGGTAGCGCGTCTCGTTGCCGATCGGCGCGAGGTTGAGCGTCAACCACCCGCGCTCGGAGAAACTGTTCACGTCCGTGTAGTTGGGTAGCAGCCGATAGACGTCGGTCGACAGCGAGTTGGCGACCGGGTGCTCGACGGCGGAAGCGTAGATCGCGATCGGGCTGGCATTCGGCCGGCTCGTCTCGAACATGTTGACGGGTCCGCGGACGCCGCGCGCTTCGAGGTTAATCAGGCTGTCCACGTTCGCGCTGAGGGGATCGGCGAGGAACGCGCGCGCGCCGATCAGCCCTAGTTCTTCGCCCTCATTGAACAGCAGGATTACGGGCCGCCTCAGCGGCCGATCCTTCAGGTTTGCGGCAACCTCCAGCAGCGTCGCGATGCCCATGCCGTCATCCGATGCGCCAGGCCCAACAGGTACGCTGTCGTAATGCGTGTTCAGCAGCAGCGCCTTGCTTGACGGCGGTCCCATCGCGATGATGACGTTGCGGACGCGAGCGCACGACACTCCGCGTTCCTTGAACAGCTCGTTGCAGGCCAGCTGGTCGCGAACGACCGGCGTGAGTCCCATCTGCTGCAGCATGCCGATCAGCCGCCCACGCACTGCGTCGTCGGCAGCTGAATCGGCAGGGTGAGGCCGTTGGTCGGTAAGCAAGAACGCCAGCCGCTTCTTTGCACGAAGCGCGTCGAATTCGCTGCTGGTCGAATGGGTTCGAAGGGCAGGCGCCTGCGTCAGCAACGGCGTCGCGGCCATCGCCCCGAGCAGCGCGACGAACAGGATTGTGAGCCAGAATACCGATCGGCGCATGCTCCCCCCTTGGCCCACGCTAGCGGCGCGGCCATATCGCTTTCGTGGGCCGCTTGCGATAGGCGCTCGGCGCTAAAGAATTTGCGGAGATTTTCGATGGGTTACCGGGTCGCGGTCGTCGGGGCGACGGGCAATGTGGGGCGCGAGATGCTCAATGTTCTCGCCGAGCGGCAATTCCCGCTCGATGAGGTGGCTGCGCTCGCATCGGCGAGCTCGACCGGTGACGCGATCGACTTCGGCGACAGCGGCCAGGAGCTGAAGGTCAAGAACCTCGAGCATTTCGATTTTAGCGGCTGGGATATCGCCCTTTTCGCCGCGGGATCGGCGGTTTCCAAGATCTATGCGCCGAAGGCCACGGAGGCGGGCTGCACGGTGATCGACAATAGCTCGCTGTTCCGGATGGACCCCGACGTGCCGCTGATCGTGCCGGAGGTGAATGCGGAAGCGATCGCCGGCTATCGCAAGAAGAACATCATCGCGAACCCGAACTGCTCGACGGCGCAGCTCGTCGTCGCGCTGAAGCCGCTGCACGATGCCGCAAAGATCAAGCGCGTCGTTGTTGCGACGTACCAGTCGGTCTCCGGCGCCGGGAAGAAGGGCATGGACGAGCTATTCGAGCAATCGCGCAACATCTTCGTCGGCGACGCCAACGAGCCGGAATTCTTCACCAAGCAGATCGCCTTCAACGTCATTCCGCACATCGACGTCTTCCTTGATGACGGCTCGACTAAGGAAGAGTGGAAGATGGTGGTCGAGACGAAGAAGATCCTCGACCCCTCAATCAAGCTTACCGCTACCTGCGTGCGGGTGCCGGTATTCGTCGGCCATTCCGAAGCTGTAAACGTGGAGTTCGAGAACGAGATTTCCGCCGATGAGGCACGGGACATCCTGCGCGAAGCTCCGGGCGTGATGGTCGTCGATAAGCGCGAAGACGGGGGCTACGTGACGCCTGTCGAGGCGGTAGGCGAGTATGCGACGTACGTCAGCCGCATCCGTGAAGACCCAACGGTCGAGAATGGCCTGTCCCTGTGGGTGGTCAGCGATAACCTGCGCAAGGGCGCGGCGCTGAACGCCGTGCAGATTGCGGAGTTACTGGGTCGCAAGCATTTGCAGAAGGCCGCCTGAAGAGGGGACGATCATGCGCACATTGTTCGTTTCGACGATCGCATTTGTTGCGCTTGCCGGTTGCAAGGCGGCCCAGACGAACCACGCTCCGGTGACCAAGTCCGAAGCGACGAAGATTGCCGAGCAAGCCGAAGCAAGCTTCACGACCGGCGATGCCAATGCGATCATGCGCCAATATGCCGACGGCGCGGTGATGTTCGACGGCAGCCACCCGACCTTCACCACGGATCGGAAGGTCCAGACCGGCTGGGCGCGCGACTTCGTCAGCATGAAGCCGGCGGATTACCACGTGCCGGATCGCCAGATTCAAATCGTCGGGCCGGACGCGTTCGTCAGCTCGGGAACGGAAGTCTTCACGGTTGCCGCGGGAGCGGCGCGGCCGACCATCACCGCGCGTTTCACCGA
>DASUCP010000113.1:0-2068 GCA_036275975.1 Sphingomicrobium sp. | reverse complement strand
GAGGAAGGGGAGGAGACCCGCCTCGCCGAAGAGCGGGCCGCCATGCAGGCGGGCCTCAAGGCCGGCGAATCGCTGACCGGTCTCGATGAACTGCTGGGCGGCGCGGATGGAGCGCTGGCGCAGCTTCGGCAGGCTGCACGGAGGATTGAGCGGTGCGCCGCGGATCATCCGCTGCTCGCCGAGGCGCTCGCCTCGCTCGACCGCGCTCTGATCGAGGCGAGCGAGGCTGAGGATCGAATCACTCGCGCAGCAGACGCGATGGCATTCGACCCGGCACGGCTGGAGCAGGTCGAGGCACGGCTGTTCGACATCCGGGGCCTCGCTCGCAAGCATCGAGTCGAGGCGGATGCGCTGGCGGCGCTCGGTCTGCAGATGCGGTCACAGCTTGCCTCGATCGAAGCAGGCACTGAAAGGATCGCCGCACTAGACGCTGAGCTTCTCACTGCGAGGCAGGCCTATTCCGACGCCGCTGAAGTGCTGAGCAAGCAGAGGCGCGAGGCCGCATCTCTGCTCGACTCCGCAGTCGCCGACGAACTCGCGCCGCTGAAGCTCGATGCCGCCAAGTTCCGAACGGGCGTCGTGCCCGCCGAGGCAGGTCCCTCCGGCACCGACCGCGTCGAGTTCGAAGTTTCGACCAACCCAGGAGCGCCGTTCGGGCCGCTCACCCGAATCGCGTCAGGCGGTGAGCTTTCGCGCTTCATCCTCGCGCTCAAGGTGGCGCTGGCCGAAGCTGGAACCGCCGCGACGATGATCTTCGACGAGGTCGACCGAGGCGTTGGCGGCGCTGTTGCCAGCGCAATCGGCGAACGGCTCGCGCGCCTGGCGCAAAATTCGCAAGTTCTCGTCGTCACCCATTCGCCGCAGGTGGCGGCGCGCGCCTCACATCATTATCGGATCGAGAAGAGTCACGGTCCCGACGGCACGCGCACCACCGTTCGCAAGCTCGATGAAGAAGAGCGCAGGGAGGAAATCGCGCGGATGCTGTCGGGGGCGTCGATCACCGAGGAGGCGCGGGCCCAAGCATCGCGCCTGCTCGATGCCGCGTAACAGGGAAGGGAAGAGTATGAGCAAGGAACGGCCAATCCCTCATGAGTTCGAGGGCGAGAAGCTGGAAAGTGCATTCATCGGCCGGCGCGACGGAGAGGCGCGTCCGACGGTGATCCTTATCCCGACAGTGATGGGCGTCTCCGATCTCGAGAAGAAGTTTGGCCGGCAGCTGGTCGAGCTTGGCTACAATGCGCTGGTCGCGGACCTGTTCGGCAAGGAATTCCACGGCGCTCCCCGCGATACGATGTTCGGGGAGATGACGCGGCTGAGGGGCGACCGTGCAGCGCTGAGGCGGCGGCTGCAGCACGTGCTCGAAGTCGCGCGCGGGATCGATGAAGTGCAGAATGATAGGATCGTCGTCGCCGGCTATTGCTTCGGCGGCCAGTGCGCGCTGGACCTCGCCCGGAGCGGTGCCGACATCGCCGCGGCGGTGAGCTTCCACGGACTGTTCGATCCGCCCGGCCTTCCGCCGCAGAAGATTTCGGCCAAGGTCGTTTGCTATCACGGCTGGGACGACCCGATGGTCCCGCCGGAAGCGGTGGTCGCGCTCGGCAAGGAACTGACCGAGGCGGGTAGCGACTGGCAGATCCATGCCTACGGCCATGTCGGCCACGGCTTCACCAACCCGCACGCGAGCGAGCTTCAGATCGAGGGCGTGGCGTACAATGCGCTGGCGGCGGAGCGGAGCTGGACGAGCTTCATCAACCTGCTTGAGGAATTGTTTGGCTGAGACCCTCACCGAGGCGGACGCAGCCAACCGTCTGATGCGGCTGGCCAAGGAGATCGCCCGGCACGACAAGCTCTACCACGACGAGGATGCGCCGGAGATTTCCGACGCTGAATATGACGCGCTCGTCCTCGAGAACCGGGAGCTGGAAGAGCGCTTTCCACAGCTCGTGCGGGCGGACTCGCCATCGAAGCGCTTGGGTGCTGCGCCGACAAGCGCGCTGGCGAAGGTCGCGCACGCGCGGCCGATGCTCAGCCTCGAGAATGCGTTTTCGAGTGAGGAGGTCGAAGAGTT
>DASUCP010000112.1:0-8498 GCA_036275975.1 Sphingomicrobium sp. | reverse complement strand
GCTGTCGGAACGCTGCACTTCACGCCTGGTGCGGACGGTTCGGGTTCGACGATGACAATTACGGCGGACAACACCGGCATCACCTCCGGGGGGCATGCCCTGCTCACGGTGCAGACCGGCAATGTTCTGACCGCTTATCAGGATACGAACAACGATGGCATCCACCAGGTGGGTGAGAACACTGTTGTCTACACGCTGACGGTTAATCCGGACGCCGGGACCTCGGGCCAATATGTGTTTGATCTGGTCACGCCACTCGACCCGACGGTCACGAATACGCCGGTTGGCGGTTCCTCATCGTTCGGTGCGGGTCCGACCCTCGGCCAGACTCTGGACGATGGCGCGACGCCGACGCCGAATCCTCTGTCGGTCGTCTCAGGCTATCACCCGACCGTGAGTTTCGACCCAGCGACATGGTTCTCGACAGGCAACTTCACGTCGTCGCAGGTCACAAGCGCGGGCGTAAACGGCTCGACCGTTGGCTGGGGCGTCGACAACAACAACTTCGAAACGAATTCGGGCGGCACGCTTCCCGCCCAGGAGCTGATGTACTTTGACTTCGGAAGCGGTTCGCTATCTGATCCGGATGGAGGCGGAGCATTCGTTCCACCCTCGATTTCGATCCCGAACATCAGCTTCGCGAATTTCAACTTCAGCGGATACAAAGCAGGCGCGGGCGATGCAGGCGACGATATCGCGTATGTCGTCCATTTTGTGGATGCCAGTGGAAATCCGCTCGGGTTCGCTTCCGGATATGTGCCGGACGCCAATCTGGGCAACAACCCGCCAGATTTCCAAATCAGCGCGCCGGCCGGCGAGTTCATTGGCGATGTCGAGTTCTATTCGGGCAGGGAACCGAGCGGCGCGACCCAGGATCTCGGAGCCGGCAAGATCACCTTGGTGTCCGTGGGCGTCACGAGCTCGACGCTGGATGAGACACCTTCGTTCACGGTCCAGCTGACGGACGGCGATGGCGATCCGACGGCGACTGCGGGCTTCAACGTCCACATCGCCACGGGGCTCACGCCATTCGCGCCGGCGGCTCCGGTGGTGCTCGATCTCAACGGAGACGGCGTCCACTTTCTCGGCATGGATGCCGGCGTGCACTACGACTACGGAAGTGGGTTGGTCGCGACAGCTTGGGCCAGCCCGCAGGACGGTATCCTCGCATTCGATGCGAACCACGACGGCACTGTCACGAACGCGTCGGAGTTCGTCTTCGGTAGCAATGGCACCAGCGACCTTCAGGCGCTCTCCGCATTCGACACCAACCACGACGGCAAGCTCACTTCGGCGGATGCCCAGTTCAGCAGCTTCGTGGTGTGGCAGGATGCCAACAGCAACGGTGTCGCCGATCCGGGCGAGGTCAAGTCCCTGACGGCGCTCGGCATCACCGGGATTTCGCTCAGCTCGAACGGTATCTCGTACACGACCGCGAATGGCGATGTTACGGTTGTTGGAACCGGCAGCTTCACAAGAGCAGACGGTTCGACAGGAAGCCTGGCAGACGCGGCCTTCCAGACCGGCGCGATCAAAGCGGCCAATGACGACGTTCGTTCGTCGACCGCTCTGGCAAGCAACCCGGCCTTAATCGGCGCGCTTGCGGCAGCGGGCCTGTCCGCTCTCGATGCAGGCGTGGGCAACCACATGGCGTTCCATGACTCGATTCACGGATTGGCCATGGGCCTGCCGGTCAACCCAACGGTGGCGAACGTTCTGCCTTTCGACAATGAGGCAGCAGGGACCTTCCTGTCATCCCACTTCCAGCAGTCCATGGTGGTCCCGGGTTCCAGTCCCGCGCCGCAGGGCGGTGGCACCGTTCACGACATGGTCGACACCTCGCATGCGCTTACAACGGGTGTAACGACTGCCCAGACCAACACCGAGCTGCTGCATGGCACGACGGTTCCGGGACAGGGCGGCGCGGCTACCGACGCGCACATGATGGCGCCGGCAGTAGTAATGCCGTCGGCAGCCCAGTTGGCCGCAGCGCTGACTCACACCGGCTCGGCCCAGCCGCTGAACTCGGTCGTCGGCGCACAGCATGATGAGGTGGTCGGCAAGGTACTGGCCGATGCGCTCCACGGCGGTTCCGCCCAAGGGCCCAACGTCGACGCGTTGCTCAACGCGATGACGCATGCGCCGACGGCTGGCGGAAATCTGGGCCTCGAGACCTTTGCAAGTGTCGGTTCTGCGAGTGTGCCATTCACGCACATCCCGGGGGCAGGTGCTTTCGGAGGGTTCCACTCCGCGCTTACTGTGGAGATGGTCATGCATGCGGACGCACATCCAGCAGCAGCACACGGTTGAGAATGAGCGAGAGAGACTAAAGCGAGAGCGGGGGGCCTTCATCCGGAAACGGTGGAGGTCCCCACAAGACCAAAAAGGGGGCATTATGACCAAGAAGCATTGGACGATCATGGTTCCGGGGGCGCTGTTGCTCTGTGGAACTCCGGCATTCGGCGTCGAACTTCGAGACGCCGTTCAATCGGCGCTCGGCACGAACCCGGAAATTCGGCAGGCGGTCTCTAACCGCATGGCGACGCAGGAGGAGCTCGAGCAGGGCAAGGGCCTGTGGTACCCGCGAATCTCAGTCGAGGGCTCGGCGGGCGTTCGCAGTCTGCACAACCCTACGCGTTCGGATCTCGGCATCGCCGATCACACCTTGTGGCCCATCGAGGGTGACCTGATCGTCGATCAGCTGATCTACGACAGCGGTGGACGCGAAGCGGAAATTCGGCGCCAGGCTGCCCGCACTGATGCCGCCGCAGCACGCGTGGAAGAGCGCTCCGAGTTTGTCGCGCTCAACGTGTCGCGCGCCTACATCGACTATCTGCTCCAGCAGCGGCTGGTCGCAATTGCCCAGGACAACGTGACGTTCCACGAAAAGCTCGCGGCGGACCTCCGCCAGGGCGTCGCCAACGGCTCGATCAGCATTGCCGATCAGCAGCAGGCCGAGGAACGGCTCCAGTCCGCGCGGGCGAAGGTCACGCAGGCTCGTGAAGACCTCGACACGGCCGCGATCGAATTCCACAATCTCACCGGAATGGACATCGACAGCGTGTCCGTTCCACCGGAGCTGTCGCCGTGCATGCCGGGCTCACTCGAGGAAGCCGTGGCCACTGCCCGCGGCGAGAATCCTCGGGTGAAGGAGGCGATCGCCGATCTCGCGACGTCTCGCGAGGAAATCCGTGCGGCTCGTGCCGAGCTCGGGCCGACATTCCACCTCGAGGGCCGCGCCAGGGCCGGCCATGACATCGACGGTTTCGAAGGCCGCACGACCGACCTTCAGGCTCTCGGTGTGCTTCGCTGGACGCTTTACAACGGCGGAACGAAGGAAGCGAACGTTCGCGAGCAGCAGCGTCGCGCGGACGAGGTCCATGCACGCTTGTTCGAACGGGCGCGCACGGCGGAGCAGGATACGCGCAGCGCCTGGAGCCGCTTGCAGAACCAGACTGCTTTGACGAGCGAGCTGGAGACGCAGAGCCGGATCTCGGACGACCTTCTCCTGTCGTATCGCGAGCAGTTCAACATCGGCAGGCGCTCGCTGCTCGATGTGCTCGATGCGCAGAACTCGCGCTACAACGTGCAGCAGCAGACCGAGACCGCGCGTCTTGCGAAGCTCTACGCGCAGTATCGTGTTCTCGCGGCCGAGAACCATCTGATCCAATGTCTCAACGTCGAGCTTCCGGTCGCCTCCCATATGACGGAGATGGCGCGGTATCACGTCCATCCGATCCCGCCGGGCGATCTGCTCGAGACCAGCTTGCCGAGTCCGCTGATGGGCCCGCCAGCGCCGCTGCCGGCCGCGCCGGCCGTGGTTCCGGCTCCAGCTCCGGAGGTCGCACCTCCGCCTCCGCCGCCGCCGCCGGTCGAACGCGGTGAGCGCGGTGCGGCCGCTGCGGGCTCAGACGAGCCGCAAGGCCGCTAACAAAACGAGGACGGGATAGTGAGTTTCATGCATTGGCTTGATGCGGAACGGTCGCGCGAGATCGATCCCGTCCTCGACTGCCTGGCGTACCTGGCGAAGCAAGCGGATCGGCCTTCGTCGCCGGTCCTCCTTCGGGCTGGCGTCGCGCTGTCGCCCGAAGGTCGCCTGCCTTTCCACCAGCTTGATGCCGCGCTCGAGCATATCGGCATGCGCGGCGAGACGATTGCCCGACGCTTGAGCGCCTGGCCGTCGGGCAAGTGCCCGGCGATCCTCGAGCTCGAGGACGATCGCGCGGTGGTACTGCTCGACCGCCGCGACAAGGATGGGCTCGTTTATGCGCCCGGCGTAGCCGAGCCGCTGTGGGTCAAGCTCGAAGAGCTCGAACCGGTATTTACCGGCCGCGCGATCGTCGTTGAGCCCGATCCCACCCGCGAACGCGAGAACGAGCGCCCGTGGGACGAGGCCAAGCGGAGGCATTGGTTCTGGTCGGAAACGTGGAAAGTCCGGCGCGAGTTCTGGCCGGTCCTCCTCGCGGCGCTCGTCGTGAACCTGCTCGCCTTTGCGATGCCGCTGTTCACGATGAACGTCTATGACCGGGTGATCCCGAACAAGGCCGCGGCGACTTTGTGGGTCCTGGCGCTCGGCGTCATGCTTGCGCTCGTCTTCGATTTCACGCTTCGAATCGCGCGTGCGCGGTTAATCGACGAAGTCGGCCGCAAGCTCGACGCGAAGCTTTCGCAGAAGCTGTTCGAGAAGGTGATGAACCTGCCCATGGCCGACCGCCAGGGCAGCACCGGCGCTCTCGCCAAGCGAGTCTCCGAATATGAGCACGTGCGTGACTTCTTCGCGTCAACGACCGTCGTTCTTGCTGTCGATCTGACCTTCCTCTTCCTTTTCCTCGGCTTCATCACGTTGGTCGGCGGCTGGCTCGTTTTCGTGCCGATCGCCGGCATCACGTTGATGCTGACGGCCGGAGTGACATTGCAGAAGGCCATGGGTCGTGCGGCGCTCGACGCTCAGGCGGACGCAAGCCTTCAGCATTCGGTTCTGGTCGAATCGATTTCGGGTGCGGAAACGCTGAAAGCGGCTCGCGCCGAAGGGCAGATGCTCGGCCGGTGGCGCCGCTACGCCAGCATGAGCGCCGCAACCAGCGAGCGCATGCGCAAGCTCACCGCGGTTGCCGTAAACCTCGCGAGCATTTCGCAGCAGACCATCAGCATCGGCCTTCTGATCGGCGGCTTCTACCGCTTCCAGGAAGGCGAGATGACGATGGGCGCGATCATCGCGATCATCATGATCTCGGGCCGCTCGCTGCAGCCGGTCGGGCAGCTTGCTTTTCTCGTGACACGCGGACGCCAGGCGTTTGCGACGCTCGATTCCCTCCAGCGGATGATGGAGGCGCAGGACGAGCGCCAGATCGCGATGCACAGCATCGTGCCCGAGATCCGCGCCGGCCACATCGAGCTGCGCGACGTGTCATTCCGTTATCCGAACGCCGGGCGGGATGCGCTTTCGGGCGTGAATCTCAAGATCAATCCCGGGGAGCGGATCGGGGTTATCGGCCGCGTGGCTTCGGGAAAGTCGACGCTCGGACGCGTTCTCAGCGGGCTTTACGCTCCGAGCGGCGGCGAGATGCTCGTCGATGGCCTCGACAGCCGCCAGTACCACCCGCACCAGCTTCGCGACGCTTTCCGCTTCGTGGCTCAGGACGCCGACGTGTTCAGCGGTTCCGTGCGCGACAACCTGATGCTCGGCTCGGCCCAGGCGGACGACAATCAGCTGATCGACGCGGTGGTGCGTTCTGGGGCGGACATTTTCCTGTCGCGCGACGCGGCCGGGTTCGACCTGCCGGTCGGCGAGCGCGGGTCGCGCCTTTCGGGTGGGCAGCGTTCGCTGCTGGTCCTGGCTCGGGCGCTCGTGAGCCCGTCGAAGCTGCTGTTCCTCGACGAACCCACCGGCTCGATGGACACGCAGACGGAGCTCTATTTCATCGAGCATTTGAAGACTGCGCTGGCGCCGGATCAGGCGCTGGTCGTCGCGACGCACCGGCACAACATGCTCTCGATCCTCGATCGCCTGATCGTTATCGACGGCGGCAAGATCATTGCCGACGGTCCGCGCGAGGACGTGCTCAAGCACCTGACCGCGGCAGCGGCGGCCAATGCCGCGGCGCAGAAGGCGCAGCAGGCGTGAAACGCTCCCACACCCTCGCGATCGGCGCAGCGGCGCTGACGACGGCTGGCGCCGCAGCCGTTGCGGTTGTGGCAATCCAGCAGCCGGCGAGCGCGGCGCGTGTGACCGTTGAGGTTCCGCCAACCGTGGCCGCATCGCTGATCCAGGCGACGACCGGCGCTAGTGCCAATGACATGCAGGCCGTCGGGGAGCAGGCGAAGGTGATCAACGCGGCTTTACCCTTTACGGGTGGCCCGCTCCATGCCGCCCAGCCGTTCGACGTCAGCGGCAGTAATGTGGATCAGCAGCGCGCGCTGCTGTGCCTCAGCCAGGCGGTCTATTACGAAGCCGGCTTCGAACCACTCGAGGGACGCCGTGCCGTCGCGCAGGTCGTCCTCAATCGCCTCCGCCACCCGGCATTTCCGAAGTCGATTTGCGGCGTGGTCTATCAAGGCGCGGGAACGGGCACGTGCCAGTTCACCTTCGTTTGCGACGGCGCTCTCTACCGGCGCCCGGCCGAGTATGCGTGGCGGGAAGCGGAAGCGGTCGCGCGGGCAGCGCTCGCCGGCTATGTCGAGAAGTCCGTTGGCGAAGCAACCCATTATCATGCCGACTATGTTGCGCCTCGCTGGGCGCCCTTGCTCGCGAAGGTCGCGCAGATCGGCCAGCACATCTTCTATCGCTGGCCGGGCGCGTGGGGACAGCCGCAGGCGTTCGCGGGCCGCTACATCGGCGAGCCGCGCGATCCGCTTTCGATGCGTCCGCCCATGCCGACGGAGCAGGCGCTATCGGCACAGCCCGCCGTCGTTGCCGGTCCGATCGTAGATGGAACGGTCCTGAACAAGGCGCCCGACGATGTCGGCGGCTTGCTCGACACGTCGAAGGGTTGGACCCTGAACATTCCAGGGCCTGAGGACAGCGAAAGCGCGGCATCGAAGCTGATCGCAGCGCAGGAACACAAAGTCCCGGCGGCGCCCAAGGCGCAGCTGGCAAGCGCGGCCCCAGCCGCCCCAGTGGGCGCCAGCCGCTAGTCAATTTGGAGCAAGCGTAACCATGGCTACCCTCCCATTCGTCGGTCCCGCCATCAGGCACAGGCAGCCGCTGACCGGCGCCCGCATGATCATCGTCGCGTCCGCGGTGGCCTTTTTCCTGTTCCTCATCTGGTCGAGCCTTGCACAGGTCGATGAGGTTACGCGCGGCGAGGGCAAGGTCATTCCCTCGAGCAAGCTCCAGGTGATCACCGCGGCCGATCCGGCCACCGTTTCCGAAATTTATGTCCGCTCCGGCCAGCGGGTTCATAAGGGCCAGCTGCTGGCTCGGCTCGACAGCCCTGAGAGCGCTTCGCAGCTCGGCCAGCTCCAGGCGGAGACTCAATCGCTCGAGGCGCGCCAGTCGCGGCTGACCGCCGAAGGTCTCGGCAAGAACGTCGCCTGCGAAGGTGCAGACTGCGCCGGCGAGGAGGCGCTCCGTCAGGCACGCGAGTCGGCACTGAACAGCAAGATCGCTGCTGCTCAGGCAACCGCCGATCAGGGCCGCCGCGAGGCGGCCGGCGCAGCTGCGACCGTCAGCAGCCTGACCAGCAGCCTGGCTCTCGCGCAGCATCAGGTGCAAATGCTCGAGCCCCTCGCCGCCAAACATATCGTTCCGCAGACGGACCTTCTCGACAAACAGCGCGAGGTCGTCGACCTTCAAGGCCGCATCGCCGAAGCGCGCGAGCAGCAGGGTAAGGCGCTGGCCGCCGTTCGCGAAGCCGAAGCCCAGGCCTCTCAGGCGAACTTCGAATTCAGGCAGCAGGCTCTCGACGAGCGCAGCCAGGTGACAGCAAAGATTGCTGGGAACGAACAGTTGCTCCGTGGCGCCGAGGGCAAGTACGCCCGGACCGAAATCCGTTCACCGGTCGACGGCGTCGTCAACGACGTGCAGGTGACCACCATCGGCTCATACGTTCAGCCCGGTCAGAAGATCATGGAGGTCGTGCCGCTGGGCGAGAAGTTGCTGGTCGAGACCCGAGTGAAGCCGAGCGATATCGCATTCATCCGCGTCGGCGACCGGGCCCTCGTCAAGGTCACCGCTTACGACTTCTCGATCTACGGTGGGCTGGATGGCCGCGTGGTCCAGGTCTCGGCGGACTCGATTTATGATGAGGCCAAGAAGGAAGCCTATTTCACGGTGATCGTGGAGACGGACAAGAGCTACCTGATGGCCGCCGGTCACCCACTCCCGATCACCCCCGGAATGATGACCAACACGCAGATCATCACCGGCAGGAAGAGCATTCTCACTTATCTCTTGAAGCCTGTCCTGAAGGCTAGAAGCGACGCGCTGAGAGAGCGCTGAGCATCGGCAGCGGCCAGCGTAACCGGCGCCTGCTCATTCGAAGCAATGTTCACCGGAG
>DASUCP010000111.1:0-2332 GCA_036275975.1 Sphingomicrobium sp. | reverse complement strand
CAGCGCGGCCGCAGCGGCTCGAGTAGCCGCGCAGCCTCGATCGCCGTATCGAGGTCCCAGGCGCGATTGACGTCGATCATCAGGTCGCTGTCCTCGCCGATGACTTCCCGGACCACCGCCATCCGCTCGACGTCGTCGGCGAGTCGCAAGCCACCGACCTTTCCCTTGAAGCCCCTGTGGCCCTGCGCCTTGAGCATTTCGATCTCGTCGCGAAGCTCCGCGAGCCCCTTGCCCTCCCGATAGTAGGCGCAGGTCACGTAGCACGGCACCTCGCTGCGATAGCCGCCGAACAGTCGGTAAAGCGGCAATCCGGCCGCCTTGCCGACGATGTCCCAGGCCGCGATGTCCACCGCCGCCGCGATGCGCACGATCGCTTCGCGGGACCAGCCTTTTTCGCTGGCGAGGCGTTGCGAGGTGAGCGCGAATAGGCGCTGATAGATTCGCTCGGGCGCGAGCGCATCCTGGCCGACGATGAGCTCGGCGATGCCCGAGCGGAAAGCTTTGATCGGCGCTTCGATGGGCGTATAGCTCGTCGCCAGGCCGATGCCCACCAGACCTTCGTCGGTACGCATCCGGACCAGGATTTCATTGGCTCGAGGCACGACGAAGTGGCTGACCCAGTGCGGGCGGCCTTCGTCCGGAGCGGTGAGAACGTGGACCTCGAGCTCGGTGATCTTCATTGCCGCGGCCCGCGCCTATTTGAGCAGCTTGAACGCGTGCGTCCACTGGTTACGGATGAAGCCCGGGATGCACCAGAGCATGCAGAGCGGCTCGATAGCCCGGGCCGCTTCCATGCCGCCCATGTCCTCGGTATCCCAGCCGAACTGATCGAGGATCTGCGTCACCGTCTTCTTGGCGGCAGCGTCGTCGCCGCAGATGAACATCGTCGGCCTCACGCCGCCGAAGTCCGGGTTCACCATGCGAGCGTTGCCGACCGAGTTGAAGGCCTTGACGAACCTCGCCTTCGGAAATTGCTTCTGCAGCCGCTCCATGAGCGACTCGTCGAGGCTGGTGAAGAACTTCAGCACCCCGTTCTCCGGCGCGCCGCCGATGGGATTGGTCGCATCCATGACGACCTTGCCCGCCAGCGCGCCGCTACCGGCCGCAGCCAGGGCCTCCGCCGCCACGGCACCTTGCACAGCGAGCACCACCACTTCGCCGAAATCCGCCGCCTCCGCGAAGCTCGCCACCCGTCCCCGCGGATTCGCCTTCGCCCAGGCCGCGAGCTTCGCCGGATCGCGCGTGCCGATCGTGACTTGGTTTCCGTGCTCGAGAAAACCGCTGGCGAGCACCCGGCCCACGTCGCCGGAACCGATGATGCCGATCTTCATGACTGCCTCGCGATTGAGTCGCCTGGCCGATATTTTACGGTGGCTCTTTCCGGACCGCCTCGTGTCGCGGGGGCGCGGGCGCGACGAAGCGCCGGCGCTGTTACGACAGGCTGTTCAGCCCTACGAAACGGGGAACGGTGGCAGACCCAGCGAGGCGCTCGAGGCCGCCCTCCGCCGATTTCCGTTGCTCCGAATCCGCGCGGGGTACGTGCAACTCGTCCGCCAGCGAATCGATCAGCAGATCGTATTGCCAGACGACCGGGTGATGCTCCGAGCCGAGCGCGGTCACGAGCGCTTCGCGCTTGCGCGTCAATGCGTCCAGGGTTGAGCGATCGGGGCTAATCAGCACGTCCACCCAGGCGAGGTGAATCTCGCTGCGCAGGGTCGAAGCCTTCGACGGTCCGAGCGCCTTCCGATCGATGTCCAGGGCCTGCACAAACAAGTCGCGGGCGCCACGGTAGTCGCCTTGCAGCACGCGGCAGCGACCGAGGCTGTCCAGGATCTCGGCGACGTTCGTGTTCGGCGTATCGTGCGACTGCGCGCGCGTCTCCGCGAGCGCCGTCTCCAGAACGGGGCGCGCTTCGTTGCAGCGCCGCGACTGCACCAGTGTCTCGCCCAGGATCCACCGCGCCCGCGTCTTGAGGAAGTTGGGGCCGGGGTATTTCTGGGCGAGAAAAGCCACGCCCGGAACCGCGAGCGACTCTGCCACGTCGAGACGATGCGCATAGAGCGCAAACTTGGCCTCGGTAAGCCGGGACACCACGAGATCCTCGGGATCGGCCGGCGGATGCCGCTCGAGGGCGGCGATGTTTGCGTTGGCGACGTCGATCGCCTTGTCGAGGTCGCCGCGCAGCGCGTAGGCCTGGGCGAGCAGGTTCCGCGCCTTGATCGTGCGATCGTAGTGTGGTCCGATGAGCGCATCGAACTGCCCGATCACGGGCTCGAGCATGCGTACGGTCTGGTCGACGTCGCGCAGGTTGAAGTAGGCGAGCGCGACGTTG
>DASUCP010000110.1:0-2610 GCA_036275975.1 Sphingomicrobium sp. | reverse complement strand
GCGATCGGAGGCGACGATCGGCGCCGACCTCATCGCAGGATTTCCTACTGAAACTGAAGAAATGGCACTCAATTCACTGAAGATTCTGGACGATTGCGACATTGTGGGGGCGCACATCTTCCCGTTCTCGCCGCGGCCGAGCACGCCCGCTGCGCGCATGCCCCAGCTTCCGCGTGAGGTCGTCAAGGCGCGTGCCGCTCGCCTGCGGGAGGCTGCGGCTGATCGCCGGTTGCGCTGGCTCGACAGCCTGGTCGGCACCACGCAACGTGTTCTCGTCGAAGGCGAGATGGTCGGCCACGCAGAGAATTTTGCACCCGTGGCTGTCGAAGGGGTCGAACGGGGAGCCATCACGGATGTGCGAATCTCCTATCGGACAGTTGATCGGCTGGTGGTTGCATGAGTTGGCTCGACCGCCTTCGCGGCGGGTTTCAGAAGACTGCGGATCGCGTCGCCGACAACCTCACCGGCCTCACGAGCCGCGCAGCGCTCGATATTGCGACCCTCGACGATATCGAGGAGGCGCTGATCGCCTCCGATCTCGGGCCCGAGGCGTCGCACCGCATCCGCGAAGCGATCGCCCAGCAGAAATTCGAGCGGCTCGATGAGCGCGGCCTCCGCACGATCCTTGCGGAAGAGATCGAAAAAATCCTCACTCCGGTGGCCAAGCCGCTCGAAATCTGGGGCTTTCCGCGGCCCCACGTCATCTTGGTGATCGGCGTCAACGGCTCGGGCAAGACCACAACCATCGGCAAGCTCGGCAATTGGCTGAAGGAGCAGGATTACGGCGTGCTCCTCGCCGCGGGTGACACGTTCCGCGCGGCCGCCATCGAGCAGCTGAAGATCTGGGGCGACAGGATCGGGGCACCGGTGATTTCGGGTAAAGAGGGCGGTGACGCTGCGGGCATCGTCTTCGACGGAGTGAAGCAGGCCACCGCGGAAGGCATCGACGTCCTGATCGTCGACACCGCCGGGCGGCTTCAAAACAAAAGCCACCTTATGGACGAGCTCTCGAAGATCCGCCGCGTGCTGGGCCGGCTCAACCCCAAAGCGCCTCAGGACGTGCTCCTCGTCCTCGACGCCACCACCGGCCAAAACGCGCTTGCACAGGTCGAGGTGTTTCGCGAGACGGCCGGAGTGACGGGGCTCATCATGACCAAGCTGGACGGGACTGCGCGCGGCGGCATCCTCGTCGCCGCGGCCGAGAAGTTCGGACTTCCCATCCACGCCATTGGTGTCGGCGAAAAGGCTGACGACCTCCGCCCGTTCGATCCTCGCGCCGTGGCGCGCGCGATTGCAGGACTCCCGCCGGAATGAGTTCCGACACCGAGCCCCAAGGCGCGGGCAAGCTGCTGATCGACGTCGGTCCGCTGCTGGTCTTCTTCCTCGTGAACTTCTTCGCTCCGGTCCCGGCGGTGCTGAAGATTTTCGTCGCGACGGGCGCCTTCATGGTGGCGATGGTGGCGGCGATGCTGTTCTCGGCAATCCGCTATCACAGGATCTCGCCCTTGCTGTGGTTTTCAGGCGTGATGGTGGTGATCCTCGGCGGCCTGACGATCTGGCTCCACAAGGACTGGATCATCAAGATGAAGCCCACCTTCTACTATGCGCTGGTATCGGGGCTTCTCGCCTTCGCGCTCGCCACCGGGCGTCCGCTGCTGCGGCAGGTCTTGGGAAGCACCTATCCAGGCCTGGATTCCGAAGGTTGGCGCAAGCTCACCCGCAACTGGGCGATCTTCTTCGCGGGCATGGCGGTGCTCAACGAGCTCGTGTGGCGCAACAGCTCGACCGACTTCTGGGTCGGATTCAAGCTGTGGGGCGCCATTCCCCTCACTTTTCTCTTCGCCGCCGCGAACATCCCGATGCTGCTTCGTCATGGACTGATGAAGGAAGACGCAGCACCGGCTGAGCCGGGACCGATCGAATGAAAGACGCGATCCTTTCCATCCGTGGCCTCCGCAAGACCTACGGCACCGGCGTCGATGCTCTGAAATCGGTCGACCTCGACATCCGCCGCGGCGAGATCTTCGCGCTTCTCGGGCCGAACGGCGCGGGCAAGACGACGCTGATTAACATCATCTGCGGGATCGTCACCCCGAGCGAGGGCGAGGTGCTCGTTGAAGGCAGGAACTGGCAGGCGGATTACCGCTATGCCCGTGAGCGGATCGGCCTTGTTCCGCAGGAGCTTACGACGGAAGCTTTCGAAAGCGTCTGGAATACGACTAGCTTCTCGCGTGGGCTGTTCGGAAAGCCCCGGAACGACGCGTACGTCGAGGATCTGCTAAAGCGGCTGTCGCTGCTCGATAAGCGGAAGTCCGAGATGCGCTTCCTCTCGGGCGGCATGAAGCGGCGGGTGATGATCGCCAAGGCGCTCAGTCACGAGCCGGAGATTCTCTTCCTCGACGAGCCAACGGCCGGCGTCGACGTCGAGCTGCGTCGCGATATGTGGGACGTGGTCCGGAAACTACGCGCTGATGGCACCACCATCATCCTCACAACCCACTACATCGAAGAAGCCGAGGAAATGGCCGACCGCGTCGGCGTCATCAGCAAGGGCGAGCTGATCGCCGTCGACGAAAAGCGCGACCTCATGGCGAAGATGGGCAAGAAGAC
>DASUCP010000109.1:0-8707 GCA_036275975.1 Sphingomicrobium sp. | reverse complement strand
ATGGGTCTTCCGGCCGAACAGGGTCCGCGTGAACCCATGCTCGCGCACGAATGCCAGCGTGGCGTGAGTGAACGCGCGAATGCCGGGGAAGCGCTCGTAATAGCGATCGATGATCGCCTTGCCTTCCTCCTTCGGCAGGCCCAGGCGCCCGGCAATGCCCCACGCCGAGCTGCCGTAGAGGATCGCGAAGTTGATCGTCTTGGCCTGGTTGCGCGTGTCGCGGTCGACGCGGCCGAACAACTCCTCGGCGGTCACGCTGTGGATGTCGACGCCCGCGCGGAAGGCTTCCTTGAGCTGCGGCACGTCGGCCATGTGGGCGGCGAGCCTGAGCTCGATCTGGCTGTAGTCGGCGCTCAGGATCTTGTAGCCCGGATCGGCGATGAACGCGTCGCGGATCTTCCGCCCGACTTCGGTGCGGATCGGGATGTTCTGCAGGTTCGGGTCGTTCGAGCTCAAGCGGCCGGTCTGCGCGCCGGTGAGGGAAAAGCTGGTGTGGACCCGGCCCGTGTCCGGATTGATGACCGCCTGGAGCGCGTCGGTATAGGTGCTCTTCAGCTTGGTGAGCTGGCGCCAGTCCAGCACGAGCGTCGCGCATTCGACACCCTCGCTCGCGAGCCGCTCGAGTTCGTTGACGTCTGTAGAATATTGACCGCTCTTGCCCTTGCGTCCGCCCTTTAAGCCGAGGCGGCCGTACAGGACTTCGCCGAGCTGCTGCGGCGATCCGATCGTGAACGGCCCGCACGCCGCCTCGTAGATCTTCTCCTCGAGCGCCTGGATATCGCGCCCGAATTCGGCGGAGAGCCGCGAGAGGTAATCGCGGTCGACCTTGATCCCGCGCCGCTCCATCCGGCTGATCACCGGCACCAGCGGCTTGTCGACACGCTCGTACACGCGGGCGACATTCTCGGCCGCGAGCCGCGGCTTCAGCCTCAGCCAAAGCCGAAGCGCGATATCGGCGTCCTCGCCGGCATATTCGGTCGCGGGGGCGAGCGGGACCTTGTCGAACGTGATCTGCTTCGCTCCGGTACCGCACAGCGACTTGTAGCTCATGCACTCGTGGTTGAAGTGCGCCCTGGCTAACTCGTCGAGACCGTGGCCGAAGCTCTTCCCGGCATCGAGGTCGAAGCTCATCACCATGGTGTCGTCGACCGGCGCGACATTGATGCCGGCCTTGTCGAACATCACCCAGTCATATTTGAAATTGTGCCCGATCTTCAGGATCGCCGGGTCTTCGAGCAGCGGCTTCAGCTTCTCGAGGACGAGCGCCATCGGCAGCTGGTTCGGAGCATCGGAGTAAAGGTCCGCGCCGCTGTGGCCGACGGGAATATAACAGGCGCGGTTCGGAGCGGTCGCGAGGCTGACGCCGGCAAGCTTGGCGACGATGCAGTCGATGCAATCGGTCTCGGTGTCGACCGCGACATAGCCCTGCGCCGCAGCCTCTGCGATCCAGCGGTCGAGCGCTGCTTCGTCCGTCACCGCTTCGTACTTGCTGCGGTCGACCTCGATGTTCTCAGGCTCCGCGGAGGGCGCTGCCGGCTTCCTGTCGAGCGCCGCCATGACGTCATTTCGGACGGTCGCACCGGTCTGCGTCGGCGTTCCGCCCATCAGCCGGGCATGGAGTGTCTTGAATCCCTGGTCGACAAGGAACTCGGCAAGCGGCTCCTTGGGAATGTTCTTGAGTTCGAGCGCCTCCAGCGGTTCCGGCAGAGCGGAATCGCACACCAGCCGCACCAGCTCTCTGCTCAGCCGCGCATTGTCGGCATGGTCGATCAGCGACTGCTTGAGCTTGGGCTTGGTGATCTGGTCGGTGCTCGCAAGCACAGTCTCCAGATCGCCATATGTCTGGATCAACTGGCTTGCCGTCTTCGGCCCGATCCCCGGCACGCCTGGCACGTTGTCGACGCTGTCGCCCATCAGCGCGAGCACGTCGCCGACCTTCTCGGGCGGCACTCCGAACTTCTCCAGCACCTGCTCGCGGCCGATGCGACGGTCGTTCATCGTGTCGAGCATGTCGATGCCCGCGTCCTCGTCGATCAGCTGCATCAGGTCCTTGTCGGAGCTGACAATCGTCACCTTCCACCCCGCAGCCTTTGCCGCAGTCACGTAGCAGGCGATGATGTCGTCGGCCTCCAGTCCGGCCTCTTCGATGCAGGGAATCGAGAAAGCGCGGGTTGCGGTGCGAATCAGCGGAAATTGCGGGACAAGGTCTTCGGGCGGCGGCGGCCGGTGCGCCTTGTACTGGTCGTAGAGCTTATTCCTGTGAGTGATCTCGCTCGCATCGAGGATCACTGCCATGTGCGTCGGCCCATCGGCCTTGGAGAGGCCGTCGGCGAGTTTCCACAGCATCGTCGTGTAACCATAGACCGCGCCCGCCGGCTGGCCGTGCCGGTTCGTGAGGGGCGGAAGCCGGTGATAGGCGCGGAAGATGTAGCTCGACCCGTCGACCAGGTAGAGGTGATTTTGACCGGCAGAAGGCGTGGAAGCGTCAGGCATGTGGCGTCGGATTTAGCAGGGTGACGGCGGGAAGGAAGCTGAACCAAATGTAGGGTGAGGAGCGGTTGCTTTCGACCTCTAGCGGGCAGCCAGCCAAGCTTCGCTGCATATCAGGATCAATTCTCGCCTCGCGCCAGGCTCGTTCAGATGTGATTCGACGGCCCACCGGTCTTCGGCGGGCAGGCGTCTAATGATTTCAGAAATGCTGCGGCACTGACCGGACCTAGCCAGATCAAACGCGCGCTCAATCGCCGTCTCGCTCGCCATTCGCTTAGCTTAGCCGATGAACCAGAAGTTCTGGAACGCCTGCGACGCGTGGTCGACGAGGCTGACGACGGCAATGCTCGCGTGGTAGTTGCGGCGGCGGGTGATCATCCCGATCACATACGGGATCGGAAAGGCAATCGCCCCGATCGAATAATGCGATCCAAGCGACGCGAAGTGCGAGGCGTTCGCCAGGCCGGCGATGACCGAGGCCAGCACCATCACATAGCTGAACAATTCCATGGCCCGCGGTCCCCCCCGACGCCGCGACCATTCCATGCCGCAATCCGCCTGGCAACCGCCCCGGATCGATGCTTCTATTGCGCAACCTGCGACGGCGCCGGAGACCGCGGACCGGGCAGCGCGAGGAAGACGTCGTTCAAGGACTTCGCCTCGGGAAGAATGTAGACGATCCCTGCGCTCGTCTTGAAAAGCGGCTTCACCACCTTCGCGTAAAAGTCCGCCGGCACGTTGATGCAGCCGTGCGTAATCCGGTTGTCATCGGGCCCGCGCGATTTCAGGCGCTGGAGGCGGCGTTCCTTCTTGTTGCTCGTGACCACCGCATGGAGCGAGATCGCGTCGGGATAGTCCACCCACAGCACGTCGCGCCCGCCCGCCGCTCGGCCGAACTTCGCGACGAAGCGGCCGGCGGGAGTCGTCCGTTCGTCCAGAGGGATGTTGGCGAGCTCGCGATCGCCTACCCCAGGCGAGGAGTCGTCGCCCACGGCCGAGCCGACGAGCGCCGGGGACGCAGCGACCCACTCGCTCATCGCATTGAACACGAAGACCTCGGCCGCGAGCTTGTCGATGACCATGTACGGCATGCCGTTGTTGTCGCCCGTGGCTGCGACCCAGTTCATCACGCGCATCGCGTCCATCGACGGCACATAGGACGGCCGTACGATAGGTTCCGGCGGGGCCGAGGGCTGCGGTGCCACGGGCGCCCACTGAATCGGCGCTTCGAAAGGGCCGGCTTGGGCGAGCGCCCGCGAGGCCACGAGGGTTGCGAAAACAATCCAAGCAGCCATCGCAGGAGTTCGCTTCATCGGTCACCGTTCGTCAGACGGGCTGGAAAGACCCCGGGTGCAGTTCCAGCCCTCCGATCGTTCGCGCCGGAATGCTAGCCCCGAGGTTTCTTCCTCGCCAGTTGCTGCTCGATACCGTCAACTCGCGAGGTCAGCTGGTCAAGCCGCTGGTTAGCCTGCTGAGCCGCCCCCATCGCGGATTGCGCGGTCTGGTTGGCCTGGTTCGCGGTGCCTTCGACCTGGTTCACCCTCGCCTCGAGCGCATCGATCCGTTGGTTGACCATGGCGATGTGCTTGTCGACATAATCTTCGGTCGCGCATCCGCTTAGGGACAAACCCGCACCGACGAGGGTTGCCGCAAGAACGGGAATTCTGGCTCTTTGCATGGCCTTTCCTCCACGTTTGTGAGGCCGTGGAGCATGAGATTACCGCCGTTATCGTCCTATCGGGAAAAGTCCTGAATTCACTTCGGACGAAGCACGATTCCTTGCTCGCGCGGCCGCGCCGAGGCTGGCACGAATCGAGGGGAGTCTGTCATTTTCGGCACACGGCCAGAGTCATATCGTTCGCGGAATGGAGGACCGACCCGGACCTCCAGCTCAAGGAGACGAACGATGAAGTTCCCCAGCTTCAAATTCGCCGCAGCGGGACTGGCCCTGGTTGCCACCCAGACCCCCGCGCAGGTTAGCCCTGTCGTAATCCAGGGTGACGTCCCGTCCGTGGCCGTCAGCTACGCTGATCTCAACATCACCGTGCCTGCCGGCCGTCACACGCTCGAAGGCCGGGTTGCTCGCGCAGCCGCCGGATTGTGCCTCGATGGCCGCCCGCAGCCCCTCGATGAATATGTCGCGGGCCGCGACTGTTTCACGGGCGCTGTGACGCGCGCGAAGATCGACATCGACATCGCAGTCGCGCGTGCCAGCGGGCAGCTTGCTTCCGCCCGGTCGATCCGCGTCGCAGCACGGTGAATCGACTCGCTTGCCAGCCGGTGGCATCCTCCCCGCCCCCTGCCACCGGCTGGCCTGCCCTCGAACAGGAGGTGCGAGAATGGAACCGCAGCTGAAGCGCATTGCTATGCTGCTCTTCGATGGATGCGACCTGCTCGACTTCGCAGGTCCCGCCGGCGTCTTTCATTCCGCCGCGCGGCATCTCATCCGTACCGGTCAGGCATCCGAAATCCTCTACGTCGTGGAACCCCTGTCCCTCGACGGAGGTCCGATCCGCACTGAACAGAACATCGTCGTCGAGACCGCCAAGGTGGGTGATCTGCCTGCGGGCCGGTATGACACGTTGATCGTCACCGGCGGGATCATCGATCACAGGAGTTGCGACCAGCGCCTGCCGGCGTGGGTCCGGAAGAACCACACCAAGGCGCGCCGGGTGGCGTCCGTCTGTTGCGGCGCCTTCATCCTCGCCCAAGCTGGCCTGCTCGCCGGGCGCGGTGCGACCACCCATTGGGAAGACTGCGGCCATCTGCAGGAATCCTTCCCCGACCTCGATGTGAGGCCGGACTCGATTTACGTGCAGGATGGCAATCTCTGGACGTCGGCCGGCATCACCTCGGGCATCGACATGGCGCTCGCCATGGTCGAGGAGGATTACGGGCACGCGCTTGCCCTGCTCGTCGCCCGTAACCTCGTCGTCTTCATGAAACGGCCCGGTGGCCAGTCGCAGTTCAGCGCTCCGCTTCAATCGCAATCGATCGAGGGACCGCTCGCCTCGGTGCTCGGCTGGATCGTCGAGAATCCGTGCGAGGACCTTCGCACCGAACGGCTCGCCGAGCGCGCCAACATGAGCCTCCGGAATTTCTTCCGCGCCTTCGAGGCAGCGACCGGGACCTCACCCGCCGACTGGGTCGAAATGGCCCGAACCGAAGTCGCCAAGCGCTTCCTCGAAGAAGCGTCCGACAAGGTCGAGCAGGTCGCGTACAAGTCCGGCTTCTCGAGCTATGAACAGATGCGCAAGGCGTTTGCTCGGCGCGTCGGCGCAAGCCCGACCGAATATCGCTCGCGGTTCTCGCGTCGGCAGAGCGCCGAGCAGCCGGCGTCCTTCGCTCCGCTGCTCATGGGCCACCGCCCGCCGTTGCCGACCGAAACGCTGCAGTAAGAAGCACGCTCACGGGACCAGGAAGGTGTCCTTCGCCTCTGCCAGCATCTTTGGGTAATCGAGCGTGTAGTGCAGGCCGCGGCTCTCGTGCCGCGACAGCGCCGAGCGGACGATCAGGTCGGCGACTTCGAGCAGGTTCCTGAGCTCGATCAGGTCCGGAGTGACCCGGAAGTGGGCGTAATAATCCTTCACTTCCTGCCGCAGCATATCGATGCGGTGCCGGGCGCGCTCCAGCCGCTTCGTGGTCCGGACGATCCCGACGTAGTTCCACATGAACCGCCGAATCTCGCCCCAGGTCTGGGTAATGACCACTTCCTCGTCGCTGTCCGTCACCCGGCTTTCGTCCCAGGCGCGAATGTCCGGCACATCCGGCAGGTCCGCGAAGTTGGCGGCGATATGCTTGGCTGCGGCTTCGCCGAAGACAAGACATTCGAGCAGGCTGTTCGAGGCGAGGCGGTTGGCGCCGTGAAGACCCGACTGAGTCACCTCGCCGGCGGCGTAGAGGCCCGGCGCGTCGGTCCGCCCGTCCAGGTCCACGACGACGCCGCCGCAGGTGTAATGCTGGGCCGGGACGACCGGAATGGGTTCCCTGGTGATGTCGATGCCGAGGCCGATCAGCTTCTCGTAGATGTTCGGGAAATGCTCGCGGACGAAATCGGGTTCGCGATGCGAGATGTCGAGGAGCACATAATCCAGGCCATCGCGCTTGATCTCATGGTCGATCGCGCGTGCCACGATGTCGCGCGGCGCGAGTTCCCCCCGCTCGTCATAATCGGGCATGAAACGATGGCCCGTCTCCGGGTGCTTCAGGATACCGCCCTCGCCACGGACCGCCTCCGTGATCAGGAAGTTCTTGACCTGCAGATTGTAGAGGCAGGTCGGGTGGAACTGCATGAATTCCATGTTCGAGACGCGGCAACCCGCGCGCCACGCCATTGCAATGCCGTCGCCGGTCGCACCGCGTGGCGCGGTCGAATAGAGATAGGCACGGCCCGCGCCCCCCGTCGCCAGGATGGTCGCCTTTGCGGTGAGCGTTTCGACCCGCTTCTTCTTGCGATTGTAGGCGTAGAGGCCGTGCACCGCGCCGCTGGTCGAGAAATCGGTGGCATGGCGACCTGTAATGAGGTCGATCGCCACCATGTCTGGCACAAGCGTGATGTTCGGGTGCTTCGCCGCGGCGGCTTCGAGCGCCTGGCTGATCGCATAGCCGGTCGCATCGGCGACGTGCACGATGCGCCGATGGCTGTGCCCGCCTTCGCGCGTCAGGTGCAGCGCCCCGTTCTCGCTGGCGAAGGGCACGCCGAGGTCGATCAGCCGGGCAATCGCGGCAGGCGCGTGTTCGACCACATGCTCGACGACGCGGATGTCGTTGAGGCCGGCACCCGCGATCATCGTGTCGTTAACGTGCGCCTCGAAGCTGTCGCCTTCCTCGAGCACCGCGGCGATCCCGCCCTGGGCGCGAGCGCTGGCGGTGTCGCCGAGGGCGCCCTTCGCGATGACGGCGACCCTGTGCGTCTCCGCGAGGTTGAGGGCCGCCGTCAGCCCCGCCGCGCCCGAGCCGACGATCAGGACGTCGGCGGCCAGCTTCACGCGGCTTCCTGCTCCGCCGACACCAGGCTCAGGAAGACATCCTCGAGGTCGGGGTCGCGGGTGGAGACGTCGATAATGCCAAGCCCGTCTGCCGTGAGCGAGGCGAGCACCTGGCCCGCGTTCACTTTGTCCTTACGATAGGTGATTTCGAGTGTTCGCTCGTCGATCAGCGCGATGTTTTCGAAGCAGGCGTTGGTCGGCACGGCCGCGATGTCGCGGTCGAAGGTGACCACGACCGCTTTCTCCTGCGCCTTCGAGACCAGCTCGCGTGTCGGCTCGTTGGCGATCACCCGCCCGTGGTGGATGATCGCGATCCGGTCGCACAGCTCCTCAGCCTCTTCGAGGTAGTGCGTGGTCAGGACGATGGTGACGCCTTGCGCGTGCAGCTTGCGGACATAATCCCACAGCTGGCGGCGAAGCTCGACGTCCACTCCGGCGGTCGGCTCGTCGAGAACGAGGATCGGCGGCGAATGCACCATCGCCTTTGCGACCAGCAGACGCCGCTTCATTCCGCCCGACAGCGTGCGCGAATAGGCGTTCGCCTTATCGGTGAGATGCATGGCAGCGAGCAGCTCGTCGCTTTGCCGCTCGCTTGGCGGGATCCCATACAGTCCCGCCTGGATCTCGAGCGTCTCGCGCGGGGTGAAGAAAGGATCGAAGATGATCTCCTGCGGGACCACGCCGATCGACCGCTTCGAATTGCGCGGATGCTCGTCGATGTCGAAGCCCCAGATCGTCACTTTGCCGCCGGTTTTCACGACAAGCCCCGCGAGGATGTTGATCAACGTCGACTTGCCGGCGCCGTTCGGACCGAGCAGCCCGAAGATCTGTCCGCGCGGAACGTCGAAGCTGACTTCGTTGAGCGCGCGCTTCCCGCCTTCGTAGGTCTTCGACAGAGATTCGATGCGGATTGCCGGCTCGTCCATATCGCCCTGCCGCATAGAAGCGGCCCCGAGCGGGAACAAGCATTCACGGTAAAAGCACCATTAACCCTAACCGCTAAAGTGATTTTGGCATTAACCCTGTAGCGCTGCGCCGATGTTCGGTCGCTGTTTCCGCCTCGTTGCGGGCGCTTCTGCCGCGTTGGTTGCGACGCTCCCGGGGGCGGCGATCGCAGCTCCTGCGCGCGCGACGGTGTCGGCGACCGTAGATCTGCTGTCGCCACTGACCATTCAAAAGCTCCAGGATCTCGATTTCGGCACGGTGGCCGTGACGACCGCCGGCACCGC
>DASUCP010000108.1:0-3652 GCA_036275975.1 Sphingomicrobium sp. | reverse complement strand
GAAGCCCTTGATGAAGGCGTCGTAGATCCCGCTCTGGACGTAGAAGCGCGTGGGCGAGACGCACACCTGGCCCGCGTTCCGGAACTTCTGCGGGACGACCATGTCCAGCGTCTTTTCGAGGTCGCAATCGTCGAAGATCAGGACGGGCGCATGGCCGCCAAGCTCCATCGTCACGCGCGTCATGCTGTCCGCGCAGAGGCGCATGAGGTGTTTGCCGACATTGGTCGAGCCGGTGAAGCTGACCTTGCGGATGACGCGGCTGGCGATGAGCGTCTCGCTGACGAGGCCACTCTCGCCGTGCACCAGCTGCGCGACACCATTCGGGATGCCGGCGTCGGCGAGCGCACGGAACAGCTCTGTTCCCACGCCGGGGGTCTCATGCGGCGGGCGCGAGATGACGGTGCAACCCGCGGCGAGCGCTGCGCTGACCTTCTTTGCGAGCAGGTAGAGCGGGAAGTTCCACGGAGTGAAGGTTGCCGTCGGGCCGACCGGTTGGCGGATCACACGGCTGAGCTGGCCCGCCGGGCGGACGAGCGTCCGGCCGTAATCGCGCTTCGCTTCCTCAGCGTACCAGTCGAAGAGCTGGGCGGAGGCGAGCGTTTCGAGCCTGGCCTCATTGAGGACCTTGCCCTGCTCCTGGGTCATCGTCCGAGCGATGTGGTCGGCTCGCTCGCGCAGCAAGTCCGCCGTCTTGTGCAGGATCGCGCCGCGCTTCTCGACGTCCATCGAGCGCCATTCGGGCCAGGCGCGCTCCGAGGCTGCAAGCGCCTCCTCGAGATCGGCCTTGGTGGCGTAGGGGACTTCGGCGATCGGCTGCGCGTCGGCCGGGTTGACGACGGGATGGCAATCGCGGCCTTCGCCCGATTTCCACACGCCGTCGATGAAGAGCTGAAGCGAGGTTTCGTATCCCATGGCGGTGCAAATAGGCTCCGCTTGTTACGGCTGCAACTCGCCGCTACGCCTACTGACAAAGGAGAAAGCAAGGGATGACGAAACAGGAACTGGTGCAGCGCATGCAGCAGGGGCAGGCGTGGGTCCCGGGGAAGCGCGTGAAGATCGACTTCGGAGGCGATCAAGGTGCGATCATGCTCGACGGCGCTGCGCAACAGGTCAGCGAAGAGGATGGGACGGCCGACACCACGATCCGCGTCGGCTGGGACGACTGGCAGCAGCTCGCGGCCGGTCAGCTCGACGGCATGACAGCCTTCATGATGGGCAAGCTCAAGGTCGAGGGCGACATGTCCAACGCCATGCAGCTCCAGGGCGTGCTGGCAAAGCTGAAGAGCTGACGATGCGATTGGCCGCTTCGTCGAACGGCGGTTGATCGGCGTGTAGTGCGAATGGCAATTTCCGCGAGCGATAGGGGACGGCACGATGCGGGAACTGGTTGCGACACTCGGCCTGCTGGCGATTTCCTCAACCGCGTCTGCCCAGGAAGCAAGCTTGGCACCCGCTGCCGCACCCGCGCCTTGCGCAGCGCCCGAATATCACCAGCTCGATTTCTGGGTCGGGCATTGGGACGTCTATCCGACCGGCAAGGACAAGCTGGTCGCACACAGCTTGATCGAGAGCGTCTACGGGTGCGGCATCCGGGAGAATTGGATGCCGCTCAGCAACCAGCCAGGCGGTTCCTTGAGCGTCTACGTGCCCGCCGAAAAGCATTGGGAACAATTCTGGATCGATTCGAGCGGCAGTCGCGCTTTCTTCACCGGCGGCTGGGATGGCAAGGCGATGGTCATCAGTGGCAGGTGGGGCGGTCCACTCGTTCGCATGAGCTACAGCAGGAATGCGGACGGATCGGTGCGGCAGTTCGGCGAGCAGTCGACTGACGACGGCAAGACATGGAGCCCGTCGTTCGACTTCACCTATCGACCAGCAAAGCCGGCTGAGTGAGCCTCGCTTGAGCATCCGCCGCCGCTTTTCTATGGGCGACGCATGCAGAAAATCTATCCGAATGCCGACGCTGCGCTCGAAGGGCTGCTGTTCGATGGAATGACGATTGCCGCCGGCGGGTTCGGCCTGTGCGGCATTCCCGAGCGACTGATCGACGCGATCCAGGCTAGCGGGGTCAAGGATCTCACCATCGCTTCCAATAATGCGGGCATCGACAATGAGGGGCTGGGGAAGCTGCTGCGTGCCCGTCAGGTGAAGAAGATGATCTCGTCCTACGTCGGCGAGAACAAGGAGTTCGAGCGGCAATTCCTCGCCGGCGAGATCGAGGTCGAGTTTACGCCACAGGGCACGCTCGCTGAGCGCATGCGAGCGGGCGGGGCGGGGATACCGGGTTTCTACACGAAGACGGGCGTTGGAACGCAGGTGGCCGAGGGCAAGGAGCTGAAAGAGTTCGACGGCGAGACCTACGTCCTCGAGCGCGGCATCCGCGCAGACGTCAGTATCGTGAAGGGCTGGAAGGCGGACGAGACCGGCAACCTCATGTTCCGCAAGACCGCGCGCAACTTCAACCAGCCGGCAGCCACCTGCGGCAAGATCTGCATCGCCGAGGTCGAGGAAATCGTGCCCGGCGGCGGCCTCGATCCCGACTGCATCCATTTGCCGTCGATTTTCGTGAACCGCCTGATCCTCGGCGCGCCGTACGACAAGAAGATCGAATTTCGCACCGTGCGGGAGCGGGAAGCGGCATGATCGCCACCTTTTTGCTTGCGGCGGCAGCGAGCGCTCCAGCGGCCGATCTCGCCGGGATCGATCAGGCGATCCGCGGCGTCTACGAGGTCATCTCCGGTCCACCCGGGCAGAAGCGCGATTTCGACAGGATGCGCGCGATGTTCGCGCCGGGCGCGACCATGAAGGCGATCGGACCCAAGGGCCTGCGCGGCGGCACCGTCGAGGATTACATCAGCCGCAACTCCGCAATCCTCGAAAAGGAGGGCTTCACCGAACGCGAGCTCGGGCGGCGTGTCGAAGTGTGGGGCGGTCTCGCTACCGCATGGTCGGCGTACGACGGTCGCACCGCCAACGGCAGCTTCCATGAGCGCGGCATCAACAGCTTCCAGCTGGTGAAGGTCGACGGCAAATGGCTCGTCGCGACCATCCTTTGGCAGGAAGAAACGCCTGCATTCCCGCTTCCCGCCGACATGAATCCTGGAAAGTAGCAGATGCCCTGGGACCGCAACCAAATGGCCGCCCGCGCCGCGAAAGAGCTTCGCGACGGCTTCTATGTGAACCTCGGCATCGGCATTCCGACGCTGGTGGCGAACAATGTGCCCGAGGGCATGACCGTCACGCTGCAGAGCGAAAACGGGATGCTCGGCATCGGGCCGTTCCCTTATCCAGACGAGGTAGACGCTGACCTGATCAATGCCGGCAAGCAGACCGTCAGCCAGCTTCCGCAGACCAGCTATTTCGACAGTGCTCAGAGCTTCGGCATGATCCGCGGCGGGCATATCGACACCGCCGTCCTCGGCGGGATGCAGGTCTCGTCCGCCGGCGATCTGGCGAACTGGATGGTCCCCGGCCACATGGTCAAAGGTATGGGCGGGGCCATGGATCTGGTGCACGGCGCCCGTCGCGTCCTGGTGCTCATGGAACACGCCGACAAGACCGGAGCATCGAAGATCGTGCCCCGCTGCACGCTTCCACTGACCGGCGAACGCGTCGTGTACCGCATCATCACCAACCTCGCCGTCATCGACGT
>DASUCP010000107.1:0-6535 GCA_036275975.1 Sphingomicrobium sp. | reverse complement strand
ACCGCGCCGAGGAAGATTGAGGCGAGCGCCGCGAAGATGACGATCTGACGCCACGCGTCGGTCGCAGGCGCCAGCGCCTCGAGACACAGCCGCGTGGAGAGGAGAACGGCCGCCACCTTCGGCGCCGAGGCGAAGAAGGCGGTGACGGGCGTCGGCGCGCCTTCGTAGACGTCCGGAGTCCACATGTGGAACGGCACGGCGCTGATCTTGAACGCCAATCCGGCGAGCAGGAAGACGAGGCCGAAGAGCAGGCCAAGCGACGGAGCCCCGCGGCCGAACGCCGCGGCAAGGCCGGTGAAGTTCATCGTTCCGGTGAAGCCGTAGAGCAGCGAAATGCCATAGAGCAGGATGCCGCTCGCGAGCGCTCCAAGAACGAAATATTTGAGCCCTGCTTCCGCAGACCGCTCGTCGCTGCGGCGGTAGGAGGCGAGCACGTAACCAGCCAGGCTGTT
Organism: Sphingomicrobium sp.; assembly: GCA_036275975.1. Taxonomy (GTDB): domain Bacteria; phylum Pseudomonadota; class Alphaproteobacteria; order Sphingomonadales; family Sphingomonadaceae; genus Sphingomicrobium. The sequence goes on along the minus strand of DASUCP010000107.1, from coordinate 6,083 downwards.
GAGCTCGAGGCCGACGTAAAGCGCGATGAGGCTGGTCGCCGAGACCATGACGCTCATGCCCACTGCCGCGAAGACGATCAGGACCGCATATTCGCTCGCATGCTCGGTGCCGCGTTCGAACCAGCCATGGGCGGCGATGATCGCGACAGCCGCGGCCGGGAACATGATCGCTTTGCCGAAGCTCGCGAAGAGGTCGGCGGAGACCATGCCGTCGAACACTGGGCCAGTGTGGGACGGCGGCCCGATCAGCGCGGCGGTCGCAATCAGCAGCAGTGCGACGGCGAGCCAGTTAATGAGCGCAGAGCCGCGCCGGCCGAGGAACGCCGCCATGAGCATCAATATGGTGCCGCCGATCGACAGGATTAGCTCAGGCGCAAGCGGAGCGGTGAAGCGCGGAATCAATGCATCGCTCCCATCTTCATCGAACCGAGCGTCAGGTGCGAATCGCCGGCCGGAGTCACGCGCTCGAGCCGCGTCAGGATGCGGCCGATGTCGTTGCGGATCGGACGGATGAAGCTTTCGGGATAGATGCCCATCCAGAAGACCGCGAGGGCAATCGGCGCCAACAGCCACCATTCGCGCGAGCTCAGGTCCGCCATCGCCGCCGCGTCGGCGTTGCGCTGCGTGCCGAAGCAAATCCGCCAATACAGCCAAAGCATGTAGGCGGCCGCGAGGATCGTGCTGAACGCCGCTGCGATCGCTGCCCACGTGGAGGCTCGATAAGTCCCGACCATGCTCAGGAACTCCCCGACGAAATTGCTCGTCCCGGGAAGGCCGATGCTGGCCATTGTGAAGATCATGAACAACAGCGCATAGCCCGGCATATTATCCGAAAGGCCGCCGTAGCGGTCGATGTCGCGGGTATGCAGACGGTCATAGACCACGCCCACGCAAAGGAAGAGCGCTCCTGAGACGAGACCGTGTCCAAGCATCACGATCATGGCCCCCTCGATGCCTTGGCGGTTCATCGCGAACAGGCCGAAGGTCACGAAGGCCATGTGCGCGACCGACGAGTAAGCGATGAGCTTCTTCATGTCGGTCTGCACGAGGGCGACGAGGCTCGTGTAGATCGCCGCGACGGCGCTCAGGACGAACATGAGCGGAATGAACTGGAGCGACCCGTCGGGAAACATCGGCAGCGAAAAGCGGACGAAACCGTAGCCGCCGAGCTTCAGCAGCACGCCCGCCAGGATCACCGAGCCCGCGGTCGGCGCCTGCACGTGCGCGTCGGGCAACCAGGTGTGGACCGGCCACATCGGGAGCTTCACGGCGAAACTGGCGAGAAAGGCGAGGAACAGCCAGGTTTGCGCCTGCTTCGTGAAGTCGTAGGCCATCAGTGCCGGGATCGACGTCGTGTGCGCCGTCCCCGCCATGTAGATCATGGCGATCAGCATCAGCACCGAGCCGAACAGGGTGTAGAGAAAGAACTTGTAGCTCGCCTTGATGCGCTCTGCGCCGCCCCAGATGCCGATGATCAGGTACATCGGGATCAGGCCGCCTTCGAAGAAGATATAGAATAGGAACAGGTCCTGCGCTGCGAAGGAGCCCATGATGAGCGCCTCCATCAGGAGGAAATAGGCCATGTATTCGGGCACGCGCTTGGTGATCGAACGCCAGCTCGCGCCGATGCAGATCGGCGTCAGGAATGCGTTGAGGACGATTAGGACGAGCGCGATGCCGTCGATCCCCAACGCGTAATGAACCTGACCGCTGAGCTGCTTGTATTCGACGAACTGCCATTGCGGCCCGTTCGGATCGAAGTTCACCCACAGATAAATGCTGATCGCCAGGTCGATGAGTGTCGCGACCAGCGCGATCCACCGCGCGCCCTGGTCCTTGACCAGCAGGCACAGCACGGCCGCGGCGAGCGGAATGACGATAAGGAGGGTCAGCCAGGGCAATCCGGTCACTTGGCCCACCAGATGGCCCAGGTCGCAGCGCCGATCAGGCCGAGCAGCATCACCAACGCATAGGAATAGAGATAACCCGACTGCAGCCGGTAGGTTACACGGTTACCGATACCCACGGCATAGGCCGCGCCGTGCGGGCCGAAGCGGTCGATGGTGCCCTCGTCGCCGCCCTTCCAGAACAGCCGTCCGAGCCACAGCGCCGGGCGAACGAAGATGATGTCGTAAAGTTCGTCGAAATACCATTTGTTCGACACGAACTTGTATACGGCGGGGAATTGCTGGACGAAGTGGGTCGCCGCTTCCGGTCGCCGGATGTAATTGTTCCACGCGATCCACAGCCCGAGCAACCAGGCGATCGTCGGCGCAAACTTCACCCAGAAGCCGGCCTCCTCGGCTGCAATCGCCAGCTGACGAATGAATGCGATGCTCCCGCGCCAGAACTCGGGCGCGCGCTCGGCGTCGATAAAAATGCCGTGGAACAGCTGGCCCGCGAAAATCGCGCCTACGGCGAGGAGGCAGATCGGCACCAGCATGGTCAGCGGGCTCTCATGGGGGTGATAACCCGCGGTCCCGCTCGGCGGCAGGCCGGCATCGTGTGCGCTGTCGCCATGCTCCTCGTCCGGCGCTTCGTGCACGTTATGAACGGCGTGCTGGATATGCTCGGACGCGGCCCAGCGGGGCTTTCCGAAGAAGGTCAGGAAGATCAGGCGCCAACTGTAGAAGCTGGTCATCAGCGCCGCGGTGACGCCGAGCCAGTAAGCGACCGTCCCGGCCACGGACCCGCCGACCCACGACTCGTCGATGATCGCGTCCTTCGACCAGAAACCGGCGAAGCCGATGCCGCCCACCCCGGGTACATCGAGACCAACGCCAGTGATCGCCAAGGTCCCGATAATCATCACCCAGAAGGTGATCGGGATTTCCTTTCGCAGGGCGCCGTAATACCGCATGTCTTGCTCGTGGTGCATCGCGTGGATCACGGAGCCCGCGGCAAGGAACAGCAGCGCCTTGAAGAAAGCGTGGGTGAAAAGATGGAACATGGCGGCGCCGTAAGCGCCGACGCCGGCAGCGAAGAACATGTAGCCGAGCTGTGAGCAGGTGGAATAAGCGATCACGCGCTTGATGTCGTTCTGGGCGCAGCCGACGGTCGCTGCGAAGAAGCAGGTGATCGCTCCCACCCAGGTCACGACGTGCGATGCGGTCGGCGACGTCTCGAACATCGGCGAGAGGCGGCAGACCATGAACACGCCGGCGGTGACCATCGTCGCTGCGTGGATCAGGGCGCTGACAGGCGTGGGGCCTTCCATCGCGTCCGGAAGCCAGGTGTGCAGCGGCAACTGCGCCGACTTGCCCATCGCACCGACGAACAGCAGCAGGCAGAGCAGGGTCATCGTGCCGACCTGCATACCGGCGAAATGGATCGTCGAACCGGCCATCCCGGGTGCAGCGTGCAGGATCGACGGAATCGACACCGTTCCGAACACTAGGAAGGTGCCGAAGATGCCGAGGCTGAAGCCGAAGTCGCCAATGCGGTTGACTACGAACGCCTTGAGGGCGGCCGCATTAGCGCTCGGCTTGTGGTACCAGAAGCCGATCAGCAGGTAGGAGGCCAGGCCCACGCCTTCCCAACCGAAGAACATCTGCACCAGGGTGTCGGCCGTTACCAGCATCAGCATCGCGAAGCTGAAAAGCGACAAATAGGCGAAGAAGCGCGGTTGGCTCGGGTCCTCCTCCATGTAGCCCCAGCTGTAGAGGTGGACGAGGCTCGAGACGCTAGTGACGACCACGAGCATCACAGCCGTAAGGCTGTCGACGCGAAGCGCCCAATCGACGGTCAGCGTGCCAGACTGGATCCATGTCATCACGTGGACGACAGCCGGCTGCGCCGATCCGAAGACGTACTGGAAGAAGATCGGCCAGCTCAAAAACGCGCCAATGAACAGCGATGCCGTCGTAACGAGCTTGGATGCGGTCGCCCCGATCCAGCGCCCGCCGAGTCCGGCGATGATCGCCGCGATCAGCGGCAGGAATACGATGAACTCGAGAGCCATCAGCCGCGCATCCGGTTGACGTCGTCAACGGCAATCGAGCCGCGACGGCGGAAGAAAATGACGAGAATTGCGAGCCCGATCGCGGCCTCCGCCGCTGCGACGGTCAGCACGAACATTGCCAGCACCTGGCCGGTAAGGTCGCCGAGATACGCCGAGAATGCGACGAGGTTGATATTCACCGCGAGCAGGATCAGCTCGATCGCCATCAGCATCAGGATCACGTTGCGGCGGTTGAGGAAGATTCCGAGCACGCCGATGGTGAACAGGATCGCGGCGACCGCGAGATAATGGGTGAGCGTGATCACAGCTTCATTCCCTCGCCGATCCCTGGCTCCGCCAGCTTCACTGCGTCGCTCGGGCGGCGACGCAGCTGGCGCGAGGCCTTTGGAGTGCGCAGGTCACCGCGGCTTCGATGCGTGAGCACGATCGCTCCGACCATCGCGACGAGCAGAATCAGCCCCGCGAGCTCGAAGGCGAAAAGGTAGCGGCTGTAGAGCAGCTGCCCCAGCGCCACGATGTTCGGCTGGCTCGCGGCGGGGATCACGTGGCCGCTGAGCGACGGCCGCGCTTGCCATGCGCTGACGGCGACGATCACCTCGCCGAGCAGAACCAAGGCGATAATGATCCCGAACGGAAGGTTCCTGGTGAAGCCGCTCCGCAGCTGCGCGAAGTCGATGTCGAGCATCATCACCACGAACAGGAACAGCACTGCGACCGCTCCGACATAGACGATGACCAGCAGCATCGCGATGAACTCGGCGCCGAGGATCAGCATCAGCCCCGCCGCGTTGAAGAAGGCGAGGATCAGCCACAGCACGCTGTGCACCGGGTTGCGCGCGAAAATCACCGCCAGCGCAGGTGCGATGGTAAGCGCCGCAAAGAGGTAAAAGGCGATGGTTGCGATCAACTGGGGAGACCTGTTGCGGGCCGCTTATCGGTAGGGAGCATCGGCGGCAAGATTGGCGGCGATTGCCTGCTCCCACTTGTCACCGTTGGCGAGCAATTTGGCCTTATCGTAGAGCAATTCCTCGCGCGTTTCGGTCGCGAATTCGAGGTTCGGCCCTTCGACGATCGCATCCACCGGGCAGGCTTCCTGGCACAGCCCGCAATAGATGCATTTGACCATGTCGATGTCGTAGCGAGTGGTGCGGCGGCTACCGTCCTCGCGCGGCTCCGCTTCAATCGTAATCGCAAGCGCCGGGCAGATCGCCTCGCACAGTTTGCACGCGATGCAGCGCTCCTCGCCGTTCGGATAGCGGCGCAGCGCATGCTCGCCCCGAAAACGCGGGCTCTGCGGCGCCTTCTCGTACGGATAGTTGATCGTCGCCTTCGGCTTGAAGAAATACTTCAGCGTCAGCCAGTGCGCCTGGACGAAATCCCAGAGCGCAAAGGATTTGATCCAATGCTTCATGCGTACCTCGTGAGCATCAGCCATCCGGAGACGAGGACGACGAAGACAATCGAGAGTGGCAGGAAGATCTTCCAGCCGAGCCGCATCAGTTGATCGTAGCGGTAGCGTGGAACCGTCGCCTTCACCCAGCCGAACATGAAGAAGAACAAGCTCATCTTGATGAACAGCCAGATGATTCCGGGGATGATGTAGAGCGGCGCCCAATCGACCGGCGGCAGCCATCCGCCCCAGAACAGGATGGCGTTGAGCGCGCACATCAGGATCACGTTGGCATATTCGCCGAGCCAGAAGAGCGCAAAGCTCATCGACGAATATTCCGTCTGATGGCCGGCGACGAGCTCGCTCTCCGCCTCGACCAGGTCGAACGGCGTGCGGAAGGTTTCGGCCATCGAGCTGATGAAGAACACCACCCACATCGGGAACAGCAGCAGGTTAAATCCGAAAGCGTTGACGATGCCGAGGCCGAAACCTTTCTGCTCGAGCACGATGGCGCTGAGGTTGAAGGTGCCGGCGTAGAGCACGACGCAGATCAGCACGAAGCCGATCGAGACTTCGTAGCTCACCATCTGTGCGGCAGCGCGAAGTGCCGAGAAGAATGGATATTTGGAATTCGACGCCCAGCCTGCGACGATCACGCCGTAAACCCCGAGCGAGCTCGCGGCGAGGACGTACAGCAGACCGACGTTCACGTCCGCGAGTACGACACCGGGC
>DASUCP010000106.1:0-2170 GCA_036275975.1 Sphingomicrobium sp. | reverse complement strand
GACCGGCAATGTCATCCTCCTAGGCGACGCCGCGCACACCGCGCATTTCTCCATCGGGAGCGGCACCAAGCTTGCGCTCGAAGATGCGATCAAGCTCGCGGAAGTGCTCAACCGCCCCGGCTTGTCACTCGAAGCCGGGCTCGACGAATATCAGGCCGAACGGAACCTCGAAGTCCTCAAGCTGCAGAACAGTGCGCGCAACTCGACCGAATGGTTCGAAACCCTCGATCGCTACCTCCACTTCGAACCGGTGCAATTTGCTTATTCGCTGCTCACGCGCAGCCAGCGCATCAGTCACGAGAACCTGCGTCTGCGCGACCGCGAATGGCTCGAAGGTGTCGAACGCTGGTTCTGGAAGCGTGCGACCAACGGGCGTTCGAACAAGACCGCGCCACCGATGTTCGCGCCGTTCACCATGCGCGACATGACCGTCGAAAACCGCATCACCGTCTCACCGATGGCGATGTATTCGGCAATCGACGGAACGCCCAACGACTTCCACTTCGTGCACCTCGGCGAACGCGCGCTCGGCGGGGCCGGCCTCGTCTTCACCGAGATGACCTGCGTCTCGCCCGAAGGCCGGATCAGTCCCGGCTGCACCGGCATGTGGAACGACGAGCATGTCCCCGCATGGAAGCGTATAGTCGATTTCGTTCACGCCAATTCCAAGGCGAAGATCTGTCTCCAGCTCGGCCACTCGGGTGGGAAGGGTTCGACCAAGCTCGGCTGGGAAGGGAACGACGTTCCGCTCGACGACGGCAACTGGCCGGTGATGTCCGCGAGCGATGTGCCATGGTCGCCCGTCAATCAGGTTCCGAAACCGATGACGCGCGAAGACATGGATACGGTGCGCGATCAGTTCGTCGCCGCGGTGCGCATGGGGCTCGAATGCGGCTTCGACATGGTGGAACTGCACGCCGCGCACGGCTATCTGCTGTCGAGCTTCATCACGCCGCTGCAGAACACGCGCACCGACGAATATGGCGGCTCACTCGAGAACCGCCTGCGCTACCCGCTCGAAGTCTTCGCCGCGATGCGCGCCGCCTGGCCGTCGGACCGGCCGATGTCGATCCGCATCTCCGCCACCGACTGGGCGGGCGAGAACGGCATCACGCCCGACGATGCGGTCGAAATCGGAGAGGCCTTCGCGCGAGAGGGCGCGGACCTGATCGACGTCTCGGCGGGCCAGACCTGGGCCGAGCAGCAGCCTGTCTACGGGCGCATGTTCCAGACTCCGTTCAGCGACAAGATCCGCAACGAGGGCCGCCTCGCGACCATGGCCGTCGGCAACATCTACGAGCCCGACCACGCCAACTCGATTCTCGCCGCGGGCCGCGCGGACTTGGTCGCGCTGGCGAGACCGCACCTGGTCGATCCCTTCTGGACCCTGCGGGCCGCCGCAGCGCTCGACTACCGCGACGTCTATTGCCCGCCGCAGTACCTGAACGGCCTGTCTCAGCTGGCGCGCAATTTGAAACGCGAAGCGGAAGCCTCGGCCGCTCTGAGGGTGTAATGGGCCAAGGGGGCGCAGGCGCGTTACTCCGCCATGGCTGCAGCGCCTGCCTACGCTGCGCTGAGCGGTTGCGCCCACTCCTTCGCTTTTTCATTGGCGTTGAGCTCGCGGATGAGCGCGTCGACGCTGCGGGTCAGCTCGGGGAGGAAGGTGATCTCGTGCCGCGCGCCGCGATAGCTCTCGGCCATCAGGATGGCGTCGATGAGGATCGGGACGACCAGGCTCTCCGGGTCTTCGAGCTCGGCGAGCGCCCGCAATTTCGCAAGCGCCTTGCGCCTCGCGCTAATCGGATCGCCCATTGCTTCCGCACGCCCAATGCACCACGCCATATCCTACGCTCCCGTCTGAGCGCCCAAGGATACGCGGCTCCTTCGAGGCGTGAAGTTCCGGACGCCGCAGGAGCGGAGCGCTTCGGCGCTAACCGGATTAGTGCGGCGGCGCGGCGAGCTGATGCAGCATCATCGTGTCGTGCATCTGCATCAGCGTGCGGTCTTCGATGATGACGCCGCCGAACATCTCATGCGGCGCGCTGCCGCCGAGAGCCGTGTGCGAGAGCACTTGGTCATGCGCCGGTCCCGTCGCGGCGTGGAGCAGCGACTCGATATCCGGCTTGCCATTGCCCGCGGCCAGCGCGTCAGCGAGGACCTGCCCCAGCTC
>DASUCP010000105.1:0-16375 GCA_036275975.1 Sphingomicrobium sp. | reverse complement strand
AGGCCGAGAAGCCATGTCGCGGCGTCGTCAAAGCCAGCCTTTGCCGCAGCGACGAGCGGCGTGTCACCATTGCCCCCGGGAAGGTTCGGGTCGGCCCCGTTGTTGAGCATGAATCCAGTCCAGTTCGGGTCGCCACGGCGGATCGCGATGATCAGACCGGTGTCGCCCTTGCCGTTACGCGCGTCGATGATCGTCGGGTGGCTCTTGATGAGGTCCGTCGCCTTGTCGCCATCGCTCTTCTGCACGGCGTCGACGAACTGGTCGCCGTTCGATCCCACGCCGACGTCTTGTGCGGCGACCGGTGCCGCGATCAACCCAAGGAACGCGGCTGCAATAGCGATATTCAACGACTTCATGCACTTAGCCCTTTGGATTCCCCGCTTGATCGGGCTTCGATAGCAGAGCAAGGCTCGACTTGTCATGAACGGCCGCACGCCATTTTGGGAGAAGCCGCTCGACTCGCTCAACCGTGGCGAGTGGGAAGCATTGTGCGATGGCTGTGGGCGCTGTTGCGTGCACAAGCTCGAGGACGAGGAAACGGGTTTGCTCTATGCGACGAACGTCGCTTGCAAGCTGCTCGACCGGCGCAACGGCCGGTGCCTCGATTATAAGCATCGCATGAAGCGCGTCTCCGATTGCGTCAGGCTCGACAAGTCCAACCTCGATGAGCTGGAATGGCTTCCGGACACTTGCGCCTATCGCCTGCGCGCCGCCGGCAAGCCGCTTCCTGAATGGCATTATCTGATCTCGGGCAGCCGCGAGACGGTGCACGAAGCAGAGCAATCCACGCGCGGCTGGACGGTGAGCGAGGAGGATGCGGGAGAGCTCGAATATCATGTGGTCGAGCGGCCGCTCTGAAGCCGCCCTCGAGGCCGCGCTTCCAGTCCCCATCGACGTTCGCCCCATGAAGTCGGCGCGGCGCCTGCGTCTGCATTTCGACGAGGCGAATGGCGTGTTGAAGCTCACCTGTCCGTGGCGCACGAGTCGACGCTCGGCGCTCGCCTGGGCCCTCGACCAGCGCGACTGGATCGAGGCGCAGCTCGCCCGCGCTCATACTCCCGAACCGTTCGTCGCCGGTGCCACCGTTCCGATCCACGGCATCGAAACGCGGATCATGTGGTCCGAGCATCTTCCCCGAACGCCGGTGCTTGGCGAAGGAGAGCTGCGCTGCGGCGGCCCCGAGGCGGGGCTCGCGAGGCGCATCGAACGCTTCCTCAAGCAGCTCGCGCTCGAAGCCATGTCGAAGGACACCGCGGAATATGCGGCGATAGCGAAAGTGACGCCGCGTTCGGTCACCGTTGGCGATGCCGGGACGCGATGGGGAAGTTGCTCCTCACAAGGGCGGATTCGCCTCTCCTGGCGCCTGATCCTCGCCCCGCCGCAGGTGCGCCGGTACGTGGTCGCCCACGAGGTCGCGCATCTCGTCCATCTGCACCACGGTCCCGATTTCAAGGCGCTTGAAGCGCGATTGTTCGGCTCGGGCCTCGCGCAGGCGAAGGCGGAGTTACGCCGCGTCGGGCCGCGGCTGCGGGTCCTCGGTCGGGGTGGTTGACGGCTGCGGCTGGCGCGGCGGCACACGTCGCGGCGGCGGCGGTTGCGGCTGTGGATAGCCGGGCGGGGTTCGGATCTGCGGCTGTTGCGGCGGGAACGCCTGGTCGAGCTCCTGCTGGGTCGGTTCGCCCGTCCCGTCGGGACGCACCATCGGCTGCTGCTGCGGATAGCCTTGCTCCTGCGCCGGCGGCGCGCCGAGCGGCATCCCATTCTCGTCAACCATCATCGGCGACATGCTGTTGGCGTCGATGGCCTCGTCGCCGTAGATCTCTTCTTCAGGGGTGAGCTGCCAATCGGGCATCGGCACCTGCGTCTCGAACTGCTCGACCGGCCGGTTGGCGACGGCGACAGTCATGAAATCGTGGAACGCGCGGGCCGGGGCCGTGCCGCCCTGCAGCCCGGGGACCGTTCGCGCATCGTCGCGGCCCATCCACACGCCCGTTGTCAGCCCGCTCGAAAAGCCGATGAACCAGCCATCCTTGTTCGATTGGGTCGTGCCGGTTTTGCCGGCGACGGGCCGGCCGATTTGCGCCGCACGGCCGGTACCCGACAGCACCGCCGATTGCAGCAGGTCGGTCATCTCGGCGGCGACCCACGGCGCGACGAGCACTCGATCCTCGCCATTGTCATGTTGATAGAGAAGTCGGCCGTCGGCGGTGACCACGCGACGGATTCCGTACGGCGTGATCGCGACGCCCTTGTTCTGGACCGACGCGAAAGCACGGGTCATGTCGATCAGCCGGACGTCGCTCGTGCCGAGCACCATTGACGGGTAGGTCGAGATCGGGCTCGTAATTCCGAACCGCCGAGCCATGTCCGCGATCGTCGAGAAGCCGAGCTGGGCGCCGATCTTCGCGCTGATCGTATTGATTGATCGCGAGAATGCTTCGCGCAGGCTCACCGGCCCCAGATTGGTGCGGTTGGCGTTGCGCGGGCTCCAGCCGCCGATCGTGACCGGCTCATCGACGATCGTGTCGGTCGGCTTCATCCCCGATTCGAGCGCGGACAGGTAGACGAACAGCTTGAACGCCGATCCGGGCTGCCGCTCGGCCTGGGTCGCTCGGTTGTAGATCGAGGAAACATAGTCTTTGCCGCCGACCATCGCCCGGACCGCGCCGTCGCGGTCGATGGCGACGAGCGCACCCTGAGCGCCGTCCGGGGCATTGGCACGGATCGCCTTGTCGGCGGCGACCTGCATTCCCGGGTCGAGCGTCGTCCAGACGTCGATCGGATCGGTCGTCTGGTCGATCAAGGTGTCGAGCTGCGGCAGTGCCCAATCCGTGAAATAGCGAACGCTGTTGTTGTTCGTACTCTGCTCGATTCGGATTTTCGCCGGATCGACCGCTGCGGCTTCGTCAGGGGTAATGAAGCCGTTCCGCGCCATTGTCTGGAGGACCACGCCTGACCGGTCGCGCGCGGCCTCGACGTCGGCGGTCGGCGAATAGTTCGACGGAGCCTTGACCAGGCCGGCGATGATGGCGGCCTCGCCCAGGCTCAAGTGATCGGCGCCGTGCCCGAAGAATTTGCGTGAAGCCGCATCGATTCCGTACGCGCCGCCGCCAAAATAGACGCGGTTCAAATAGAGCTCGAGGATCTGGTCCTTGCTGAACTTCCGCTCCAGCGCGAGCGCGAGGATCGCTTCCTTGATCTTTCTCAGGACGTTCCGGTTGTTGGTGAGGAAGATATTGCGCGCGAGCTGCTGCGTGAGCGTCGAGGTCGCGCTCACGCGGTGATTCTTGATGACGGCCGAGCCAACCGCCCGGGCGATCCCGATCGGGTCGACGCCGATGTGGCTGCGGAAACGGCGGTCTTCGGTCGAGATGATCGCCGCCCGCATCTCGGGCGGGATCTGGTCGTAGGTGAGCCAGCGGCCGAAGCTCGGCCCCATTTCGACCAGCACCTGGCCGTTCGCCGCTCGCACGCGGATCATCTGGCCGAGGTCCGAGCGTTTGGTTAGCTGCGAGTAGCTCGGCAGGTAAGCGCTTGCGACAGCCACCGCGACGACCAGCGCGAGAAGCCCGAGCAACGCCGCATAGGCGAGCCCCTTCAGCACACCCATCAGTCTGGATTTCCGGGGAGGGTCAGATCGCGTACGGGCCATTCAGTCGAATTGGATAGAAAGGTGTTCTTCGCGCGACAATAGGCGGGCAGGGTAAGAGTTCCTCGGTCGGTCAATGTCCGTGGAGAACGCTGCCGGCGCGAACGTTAGCCGCCGATTAACCCTGTTTTAGCCTGTCCGAGATACGGGGGTGAGCATGGGCGTGCTGAAGCTCCTTTCACCTGCCGTCGCGGCGGCTGCTCTAGCAGCGGCAAACCCTGCGCTTGGGCAGTGCCGCCTGTGCGACAAACCGAGCACCGCACTCAGCCAATCCAGCGAGGATGCGGCGCTCGAGCTTGAGATTCAAACCAGCCTCAACTTCGACCGCCTGATCATCGGCAGCGCCGGCCAGGGCGCGGCGGTGCTTCGTCCCGACGGTTCGACTTTGTCGCAAGGCGCCGTCGGCATGATCAGCCCTAGAGCAATGGTTGGAACCGGGGTGGTCCACGGCGAGCCGGGCAAAGTTGTGAGAGTGGAGCTGCCCCGGCGAATCGACCTCTATTCGGTAAGCGGAGGCAGCCGAATCGCGGTCGATGAGGTGACGAGCGATCTGCCCTCGCTCCCACGCCTCGATTCCGCCGGGAACTTGTCGTTCCACTTCGGCGGGCGCGTAACCATTACCGGCGACGCCGACGGCGATTATCGCGGCGACCTGCCGATCACGGTCGAATATCAGTGAGGACACGCGCGCACGAGAAGCTCAACCGTTTCGGTCAAATAACTAAGTGTGGATTAACCATGCCCTTGAGGGAAGCCGTAAGCGGGCAGGGTTAATAGCGACGCCACGGGTGACCGGACCACGGTCGGGCAGCCGGATGTTAGACCAGTGGGGAATATCGCAATGAACAAGCTTCTGATCTCTGCCGGTGCGCTCGCCGCCCTGGCTCTCAGCAATCCGGCTACGGCCGCGACCTCGAACCAGGCGACCGGCCATGCGACCGTCAACATCGTGTCGCCGCTGGTTCTGACCAAGGGCAATGATCTCGACTTCGGAACGATCGTCGGTCCGTTCAACGGAGAGGTGATTGAAGTCACCTCGGCCGGCGTGCGCCTGCCCTGCCCCGCCACGGTGACCTGCTCCGGCACCACCGTCGGCGCCGCGACGTTCACGGTGACCGGAACTCCGAGCCAGAACCTGCAGCTCACGGTCGATCCGAGCGTGACGCTGACGGGTCCGGGCACCAGCATGACGGTCGATCTTACGACCGACCTGCCGGGCGCGCTTGCTACCGACGCCAGCGGCAACGCCGCCTTCGGCATCGGCGGTCAGCTGACCATCCCCGTCGGCGAGGCTGATGGCGTCTATGGTGGCGATTTCGCCGTCCAGGTCGACTATCAGTAAGTAGTTCGAGCTGCGCCTTGCGGCGCTGCTGAACGAAGGGGCCGTCGGCGCTGCCGGCGGCCTCTTTTTTGTGCGCTGAACAACCATGGTTGACTGAAAATCAACCATTTCCGTGGAAAGGGCTTCGTTGCTCTTCAGCAGCCGAAAGCTCGCGAGATGATGCGGAACGTTCGTCAGATACTGCTGCTCCTCTGCATGGCCGGGTCGGCCGTGCCGGCGCACGCCGTCTCCCAAACGGCGGCGGTCACTGCATCCGTGGTGAAGCCGCTGACCCTCACCGCGGTCCAGGATCTCCATCTTGGGACCTTCACGCTGCAGCCGGGCACCTGGTCGAATGCCGTGGTCGGTATCTCGAAGGCCGGCGTCTTCACGTGCAACGCCAATGTCACGTGCAGCGGGACGACCCAGGTCGCCCAGTTCACCGTCAGCGGGACCAACAATCAGACCGTGAAGGTTACCGCACCCAACGTCACGCTCGTCAATCAGGTGGACTCGAGCCAGACGCTGCTCCTGACGGTGGATGCGCCCGCGACGATCGCTTTGCCGAACTCGGGGAGCAAGGGCGTGACCTTCAACATCGGCGGTACGCTGAACCTGAGCTCGACGACCGCGGACGGCGACTATTCCGGCGTTTTGAACGTCACCGTCGATTATCAGTGACCTAACTCGCCTCCGGGGCGAATTTCCAATCATGGTTGACTGAAAATCAACCATTCCAGAGCAAAGACGAAGGCGATCGGCTCCGAAGCGGAGCATGATGGGGGATCGCCGGATGTTTGCATTGACTAAAAGGATTGCTCCAATCGCGCTCGCGGGTGCGATGATCGCGGGACTGCCGGGAGCGGCGACTGCCGGCGTCGGCGATTTGCTCGTCGCTCCGACCCGCGTCGTCCTGGATGGTCGGCGCGGCACCGAGATCATCCTCAACAACATCGGCGACGAACCCGCGACCTATCGCATTTCTGTCGAGTTTCGCCGGATGACTCCGGAGGGCACGCTGGTCGACGTCCCTGCTCCCAACGCGGAGGAGAAGGCGGCGGCGGATATGATCGTCTATGCCCCGCGCCGAGTGACGCTGGCGCCGCATCAGCCGCAGAGCATCCGCATCGCGGCCCGGCCTCCCCAGGGCCTCCCCGACGGCGAATATCGCGTGCACCTGCTGTTCCGCGCGATCCCGCCGGCGCTGCCGGTCACATCCAAGGACGCGCAATCCGCGGCAAGCGGCCTCAGCTTCCAGCTGATCCCCGTCTACGGCGTCACCATCCCCGTGATCGTCCGCCTCGGCAACCTCGAGGCGACCGCTGCCATTTCCAACGTCGAGCTCGAGAAGAAGGACGGTAAGCCAGTGATTTCGCTCGATCTTAGCCGAAGAGGTGCCCGCTCGACCTTCGGCGAGGTGCGAGTACTCAAGGCTGGGGTGAAGGATCCGATCGCGCTCCTGAAGGGCGTTGCCGTCTATACCGAGATTGGTTCGCGGCATGTCGCCGTCCCCTTGGACGACAGCTTCAAGGGTGAGATCGCGGGACCGGTCACGGTTCAATATCTCGAGACGTCGCGCGACGGCACCGAGAAGCTCGCCGAGACGCAGGCGATCCTCCGGTAAGCCAGGACGAGGCTGAAAGGACCTAGCGATGCCGGCCGGCCCGGTCGCCTGGCTGCGCAAAGCCCTGACGCTGCTGGCGCTTTCCGCCGGCAGCGTCGGCGCATCCGCGCCCGCGCCAAGCGCTGCGGCTTGGACGGCCAACCCCGACGACCAGTTCCTGCTCGACGTCGACATCCACCAGTACCGCCTCGGCGACGGCGTCCGCGCTTACAACACGCCCGAGGGCACGTGTGTCGTCTTAGGCGACTTTCTGACCGCTCTCGACGTGCCGATGCACATCGATTTGTCGGCGAAGAAGGCGAGCGGCTGGGCGTTCAAGGAATCGAACAAGATCACGATCGACTACGGTGCCGGGACCGCGAGCTACGCGGCGAAGAGCGAGGCGATCGCGCCGGGCACCATCCGCGAAACGCCCGAAGGCTGGTGTGTCCAGACGAGCGCGCTTTCCCGCTGGTTCGGCATCGGCGTAACGCCGATGACGGCCGGATCGGCGCTCCTTCTGAAGTCGGACACCAAGCTGCCGGTCGAGCTCGCGATGGAGCGCGAAGCCCGCGCCGCACAGATCAGGCCGGCGAAATTCGACCTTTCGACGCTCCCCCAGGTGCGCATTCCCTATCGCATGTGGCGCGCGCCGGCACTCGATTTCGTCGTCAGCGCCGGCGTTACCTACCGCGCCAGCGACGGCGTTCAGGTCGATCGCCAGTCGTCGGTCTATGCCGCGGGCGAGATTGCGCATCTCTCTTACGACGCGCAGATCACCACGAATCAGCACGGGCTGCCGACGGCCTTGCGTCTCCGCGCCTACCGTTCCGACCCGGACGGCGGACTGCTCGGCCCTGCCAAGGCGACCCACTTCGGGTTCGGCGATGTCGAGGGCTTCGACGATAAGCTGACCGGCTCGTCCGCGTTCGGCCGCGGCGCCGTAATCACCAACCGGCCGCTGAGCGCCCAGACCGCATTCGACCAAAGCCGCTTCGAGGGCGACCTGCCAAGCGGCTGGGAAGCCGAGCTCTATCGCAATGACGAGCTGCTGGCGTTCGCCAAGCCGACCGCTGATCAGCGCTATGTTTTTGACAATGTGCAGCTTCTCTACGGGGAAAACCGGATCCGGATCGTCCTTTATGGTCCTCAGGGCCAAATTCGAACACGCGAAGAGCTGGTCAATGTCGGCCAGGACAACGCGCCGCCCGGCAAGACCTGGTACTGGGCCGGCGTCAACGAGCCTGGGCGCGACATGGTCGGCCTGGAAAAGCCTCCGGATGGAAGCGAATTGCCCAAGGCTCAGGCAACGCTGGCGCTCGAACACGGCCTCGACGACCGCACGTCGGTGGCCGCGCTCGCGCGCATGATGCTGATTGGTGACCAGCGGGTGACCTTCGTCGAGGGTTCGGTGCGGCGGTCGGTGGGACTCGCGCTGATCGAGGTAGGCGCTTCGCGCGAATCCGACGGCGGCACCGCGGCGCGAGCGCAGCTGCTCGGCAAGATCGGACCTGTGAACGTGAACGCGCAGGCTCTTATCGCAAACGATTTTCATTTGCAGGGACTCGCAATTTCCGAGACGCTGCGCGACTATAGCCTCGCGCTCGACACCCCTTTCAAGCTGGGCCGCGTCGTGCTGCCCGCACATGCCGACGTGCACCTCGTCGAGCGGCCTAACGGGACTCGAGAAGTCGATGCCGCGGCGAGGCTCTCGGCCCAGCTCGATCGTTTCGATCTCGGGTCTGAGCTCCGGTACCGCCGGCTGTCCACTCCGGGCCAGCCGAGCGCCACCCAGCTCACCATGAACCTGATCGGCAGCGGCCGCATCCACGACATTCGGCTGCGCGGCACCGGCAGCTTCGATTTTTCGCCCTCGTCGCGCTTCCGTTCGGCGGAGCTCGACGCTTATTGGTCAGCAAGCGACACGGCCGATTGGGAAGGCGACCTCGTCTATGACGCGGTCGAGCATCGCGGCCGCGCCCGGATCTCCCACATACGGCGCTTCAGCACGATGGCGGTCGCCTTGACGGGCGAGGCGGCCTCCGACGGCTCGCTCGCGTTCGGCATCAACCTCAATTTCTCGCTCGACCCGCAGCATGGCTTCAGCCTTTCGCGGCAGCCGCTCGCCCAGGCGGGGGAGGTCCACGCCGTCGTCTATCGGGACCTCAACGACAACGGGATGCGCGATGCCAACGAGCCGCTCGAAAAAGGTGCGCTCGTCACCACCGGGATGAAGCAGGCGGACCGGCCCACCGATGGTCAGGGATCGGTGATTGTCGGCGGCCTATCGCCGTTCGAGCCGGTCACCGTGGGAATCGACGAAACCAGCCTGGTAGACCCGATGCTGGTCCCCAAGAAGGCCCTGCAGGTAATCGTTCCACGACCCGGGGTTCCCGCCGAGGTCCAGATCGGTCTCGTCGGAGGCGGAGATATCGAAGGCTCGCTCGTCAAGAGCGGGGGACTCGGCTTCGAGGGCGTGGGTCTCGAACTGGTTGATTCCTCCGGCAAGGCGGTCGCCAAAACTCGCACCGATTTCGACGGATTCTTCCTGTTCGATCGGGTTGCCTACGGGTCGTACACGATCCGGGTCGACAGCCAGTCGGCCGCCGCGGCGAAAATCCAGCCCGAGCTCGGCGTGCACCTCGAGGTCACGCCGGACAAATCGATCGTTCGCCTGGGTTCGATCCACGCTGCCCCGCAGCCGCAGATGGCCTCGGCAGCGGCGCCTCCCGCAGCCCCTTAAGCTCCGAAAATTGGGGTCTTTTGAGCACTCGTTCACGAGTGCTGGTGCGGTCGAGAAGACTCGAACTTCCACGGCCTTTCGGCCACAGCGACCTCAACGCTGCGCGTCTACCAGTTCCGCCACGACCGCACGTCATGCTGATGAGCCGGCATGAAGAGCGCCGGCACTGGCAAGGCGGGCGCCCTAGCAAAGCGATTTTCACGGCGCAATGCCGCGCTCACCCGGACGATTCGATCCATAATGGCACAATCCTTAAAGCCGCGTTTACCATTATGAACAAAGAGCGTTATGGCATTACGCCATGCTTCTTCTCGCACTCGCCGCCAGTCTCGCTTCGGCCCCTCCGGCGCTCGAAGGACCTCGTCCGGCCATTGCCGAGGCGCGGGTCAGCGTTCGGATCATCTCGGGTGCGCGGTTGAAGCTCGATGGAAGCCCCAACCATGACGTTCCCGCGCCGCATGAGGCCGTGGTTCACACCGACGGCAAAGCCCACGGGGCTCGCCTCATCGAATTCGAGTGAGTGCGGCCTAACCGTTTCCTGAGCCGAGGCTGATCGTCAGCTCGTCGCCGCCCGGCGGCACGTTCACTTCCGCGCTGTTGAAGCTCGCGCTCGCGCCCGCCGGCAGCGTTCGGGCGGGCGGCGCGATCGTCCATGTGTAGACGACCTTTCCGGCCTTGGTCTTGAGCTGCGCCTGGAGCGGCGGGACGCTTTGCTCCTTGCTCGTCGGATTGATCACCCGGCCGGTAACGGTGAGAAGCTCGTTGCCGCTTTCGAGCCGCTGACGGTCCATATGCGTCGTCACCAGCGCCAGCGGGCTCGCTCCCGCTGCGCCGAGGCCGAGCTGCGCCTTCCACTCCGGCGGCGCCAGGAACCAGAAGGCCGCGGCGATGGCGATGACGACGATCGCGACGATCAGCACCGTTAGGAGCGCGCTGCGCTTTCGCGGCTGCTCTTCGTCCGGTGCGGCGAAGGGACTGAACTCGTCATCCTGCGCCTCGGCCTCGGGCGGTTCGCGATAGTCGTCGGACGCCACGGGCGCGGGTTCGTCCTTGCGGGTGATGTCGAACGAGGCGTTGGAGTAGGTCCCAGAGTCAACACCGGCGGCCTCCGCCGGCGTATCGAGGGAAGGTTCCTTAGGCTCCTCAAGCGCCGCTTCCTCGAATGCGCGCTCTTCCAGCTCCGGGCCGCTGCGCGGCTCGATCAGTGTGGCCTCGGCAACGCTTTCCTCATCTTGGTGCGCCGTCTCCGCCTCGGGAGCGGCGTCGATGGTGGCAGGCGGCTGGGGTTCTTCTCGGGCGGAACTGCCCTCGGGATCCTGGTGCCAGTGATGCTTGCAGGCGGTGCAGCGGACCTGCCGGCCGCCCGGCGGAATTGCATCGTCCTTCACCACATATTGAGTGCCGCAGCTTGGGCAGGTCAGGATCATTGCTGCAAAAGCCCTCTTCCGGGACGCCGAGCGCACGGTAAACAGGAATGATAGGGGATTGGCAAGGCGCGCCGTCTTGCAGGATGCACGGGCGAGAAACGGGGAGGACGCACAAGCTGCCAGCGATCGCCGAATTCGATAGCGTCGGCCTGCGCTACGGCACGGGCGGCGAGGTGCTGCGCGACCTCGATTTCCGCCTCGGAGGCGGCGGCCTTTATTTCCTCACAGGTCCTTCGGGAGCCGGCAAGACCTCGCTCCTGAAGCTGCTATATCTTGCGCAACGCCCAACCCGCGGCCGGATCCGATTGTTCGGTGAGGAACTCAACGACACGCCCAGGGAAGCACTGCCGACATTCCGCCGCCGAATCGGCGTCGTGTTCCAGGATTTTCGGTTGGTCCGGCACCTCTCCGCATTCGACAATGTCGCGCTTCCCCTGCGCGTCGCCGGTGCTCGCGAAGAGGAGGTCGAGGGCCCGGTCCGCGAAATGCTCGCGTGGGTCGGGCTCGCCGATCGCGCCAGCGCCCGCCCCGCGACCCTTTCCGGCGGAGAGCAGCAGCGCGTCGCCATCGCCCGTGCGGTCATCAACCGCCCCGAGCTGCTGGTCGCGGACGAGCCGACCGGCAACGTCGATGCGGAGATGGCAAAGCGCCTGATGCACCTGTTCACCGCGCTGAATCGGCTCGGAACGACCGTTGTGGTCGCAACCCACGACGTTGGCCTCATCAGCGCCGTTCCCGGTGCGCAGCTGATCCGCCTCGAGAACGGCGGCCTCGTGGATCCGACGGGAGTGCTCCGCAACCCGCCGCGCTCGCCGATCACGGGGAAATGATGCTCGGCTGGCTTTTTTCATCCCCGGCGGATCGACGGCTCCTCGACACCGGCCGGCTGCGCGGGCCGACACCTTGGGTGATCGCGATCATGAGCTTTTCGATCGTGATCATCGCTGCGACCGGCCTTGCGCTCGCCACAACCTCTGGCGTGCTGACGCAGGCGATTGAGGCACGCTATTCGGTCCAGGTCCCGAACGGCGGCAACAATCTCGAGGCGATCGTCGCGGTGATCCGATCCTCGCCGGGCGTGACTTCCGTAGAGCCCGTTCCCGAGCAGGATATGCGCAAGACGCTCGAGCGCTGGCTAGGCGAGGAAGCGCAGAGCCAGGACCTGCCCGTTCCCGCGCTGGTCAACTTCAACGCGCGTGCCGGCACGAACATTGGCGCGATCCAGCAGCGCGTTCAGACGATTGCAGCGGCAGCACGAATCTCAGCCCATCGTGAGACGTTGGCGCCGCTGCTGCGCTCGCTTGCCGTCCTCCAGTGGGTCGCGTTCGGCCTCGTCCTGCTCCTCAGCGTCGCCGCTGCCGCTGCGGTGGTCCTCGCTGCCCGGGGTGCGCTCGACACCCATCGCTTCACGATCGAGGTGATGCACGGGATCGGCGCGACGGACCTCCAGCTGACGCACCTGTTCCAGCGGAGGATCGCGATCGATGCGTTCATCGGCAGTCTCGCAGGTGCGGCAGCGGCGGCACTGGTCCTCGGCTTCTTCGCGATGGGCGCGACATTCGCCGGCGAGCTGACGGGTGGAGCATTGCTCACCATCGGCGACATCGTCGTTCTCGCCTTATTGCCGCCCGCGCTCACCCTTTTAGCGACGTGGGTTGCCCGAACGGCCGTGCTCGCGGCATTGCGCGAGACCCTATGATTTCGCGTCTCGCGTCGCTCCTGCTGCTGCTCTATGCGCTGGGCTTCATCATCTTTGCATTCACGCTCGGCAGCCCTGCGCCCGCCAATGCCAAGCCGGTCGATGCCGCCGTGGTGCTGACCGGCGGTAGCGGGCGCATCGAGCACGGCATCGACGTGCTTCGGGACGGGAAGGCCAGGCGCATGCTCATCGCCGGAGCCGATCCGTCAGTCACCAAGGCCGACCTCGCGCGACGGATCCCGAATAGCCGCGACCTCCTCAAATGCTGCGTCGACCTGGGCAGCGAGTCCGTCGACACACGCTCCAATGCCGAAGAAGCCGGCCGGTGGCTCGCAAAGGGCCAATTCCATTCGCTGCGGCTGATCACCAGCGACTGGCACATGCGCCGCGCTCGCTACGAGTTCGGGAAGGTGCTCGGGAGCAAATATGTGCTGGTGACCGACGCGGTGCGGACGGAGCCGACCTTCCTCACATTGTTCGGCGAGTACAACAAATATCTGCTGCGCCGGATCGCGGTCTGGGCAGACATCTGATGGATGTCCTTCGTTCGCTGCTTTACGCAGCGATCTTCTACCCGGCCACGGTTCTGTGGGTACTCGTCGGCGTGGTTGCGACCCTGTTCGGGCGAAAGCCAACACTCGCGGTGGTGCTGAGCTGGGTCGAGTTCCACCACTGGCTAACGAAAAGCGTCCTCGGCATTCGGCTTCGCGTAGAAGGGGCGATCCCGCCAGGTCCGCACCTCATCGCGGTCAAGCATCAGTCGATGTTCGAGACCTTGGAGATGGTCCGCCTCTCGCACCTGCCCGTGATCGTCATGAAGAAAGAGCTCTCCGACATCCCGCTCTTCGGGTTCATGACGCGACGTTATGGCGTCATCCCCATCGAACGGACGGCGGGAGCGAAGGCCCTCCGCGCGATGGTCGCGGCAGGAAAGGCGGCGGTCGGTTCGGGACGTCCCGTCATCATCTTCCCCGAAGGCACCCGCGTCCGCGTCGGGTCGGCTCCGCCGCTCAAATCGGGCTTTGCCGCCCTATACCGGGCGCTCGGCCTTCCCGTCGTTCCGGTCGCGGTCGACAGCGGCCGAATCTGGGGTCGAGGCTTCGTCCACCGCAGCGGGACGATCACTTTCAGTATCGGAACCACTCTTCCGGCGCATCTGCCGCGAACAGAAATCGAAGCGCGGGTGCACGCCGCGATCAACGCCCTCGAATCAGGAACGTAGGCTGGCGCCCAGCTTCTCGGCCGCAGCCACAATCCTGTTCGAAACTTCCCCGATCTGCTCGTCGGTGAAGCTCTTGTCGATCGGCTGGAGCGTCACCTCGAAGGCCAAGCTGAGCCCGTCGGCGGCTTCGAACCGATCGAACAGCCGCACCCCGGTGATCGCCTGCTTGTCCGCGCCGCGGATCGCGCGGAGCAGCGTGTCGGCCGTGACTGCCGCCGGCACGATGAAAGCGAAGTCGCGTGTGAGCGCCTGCAGCGCGGGCGGGGCATAGACGGCGCGAGCCCTGCTGCCACGCGGCACGGGAACCGCGTCGAGGTAGATTTCGGCGGCGATTGCGCCCGCCGGTGCGTCGAGCTCCTTTTGCAGCTTGGGGTGAAGCTCGCCGAAGGCGGCAACGACCGTCTTGGGTCCGAGGCGCAACGTCGCCGAGCGGCCCGGGTGCCACGTCGGTCCCGCATCCGGAAACACCTGAAGATTGTCGACCGGAGCACCGGCGGCATCGAGCAAAGCGAGCGCTTCGGCCTTGGCGTCGAACGGATCGAACGGCTGCGCCTTGCCCGCCTGCCACTCCCGCGCGCGCTTCTCTCCGGCGAGAAGGAAGCTCACGGTCGGGTGCTCGGCATCCCCGAGATAGCGCCGGCCGATTTCAAATAAGCGCACTGATGGCGAGCCGCGGTCAAGGTTTCGGCGCGCGGCGGCGATGAGCCCGGGGAGCAGCGAGGGGCGCATCACCCTCATATCCTCGCTGATTGGATTGGCGAGCTTCCAGTCGCCGCCGCCGAACGCGTCGGCCTCGGCTTGGGAAATGAAGCTCCACGTCACCGCCTCGTCGAGCCCGCGGGAAGCAGCCGTACGGCGCACTCGGCGTTCGATGAGTTGCGACCGGGTAGCGGTCGGCTTGGCGACACCGGCCTCGCGCGGCAGTGGTGTCGAGGGGATCTGGTCGTAGCCGGTGATTCGAGCGATTTCCTCGACGAGATCGGCCGGCCCTTCGACATCGCGGCGCCACGTCGGCACGGTCACATCATTGCCGCTCAATTCAAAGCCCAGGCCTTCGAGAATTTCGCGCTGGCGCTGCTCGGGCACGTCGATGCCGCCGAGCGATTTCGTTCGGCCAAAATCGAAGCTGATCGTGCGCCGCTCGATCGGGGCGTCTCCCGCGCGGATCGCCGCCGAAGGTTCGCCACCGCAGATGTCAACGATCAGTCCGGTGAGGATCGCGAGACCCCCATCGAGGAACGACGGATCGACACCGCGCTCGAACCGAGTACGCGCATCGCTGGTGAGACCAAGCGCCTGGCCCGTTCGGGCAATCCGCTCGGGCGTGAAGTAAGCGACTTCGAGCATCACGTCGGTCGTGTCGGCGCTGACTCCCGAATCCTCGCCACCCATGATCCCGCCGATGTCGTGGACTTGCTCATCATCCGCGATCACCGTCATGAACGGCTCGAGCGTATATTCCTTCTCGTTGAGGGCGAGCACCGTCTCGCCTTCGCGCGCGGCGCGGGCGGTCAGACCTCCGCTGAGCTTGGCGATGTCATAGACGTGCGCCGGCCGGCCGTGCTCGATCGTCAGATAGTTCGTGATGTCGACGAGCGCCGAGATCGGCCGCTGACCCGCAGCCTTCAGCCGGCGCTGCATCCAATCAGGTGACGCACCATTCTTCACGCCCTTGATGGCCCGGCCGAAAAATGCAGGGCAGCCTTCCCGGTCCTCGATCGCGATCGATACCGGAGACGCAAAGCTGCCTTCGATCTGTGGCACGGCGAGCGGCTTCAGCGTTCCCATCCCCGCGGCGGCGAGGTCTCGCGCGATTCCTCGCACGCCCATGCAGTCCTGGCGATTGGGCGTTATCGCGACGTCGAACACCGGATCGTCGAGGGCCGCATATTCGCTGAACGGCTTGCCGACAGGCGCGTCCGCCGGAAGCTCGATGATCCCGCTATGATCCTCACCGAGCTCGAGCTCGCGAGCCGAGCACATCATGCCGCGGCTCTCGACGCCGCGGATTGCCGCAACCTTCAGCGTGATGTTGCTCCCCGGGATGTACGCGCCGGGGGGGCCGAACACGCCGAGCATTCCGGCGTGCGCGTTGGGCGCTCCACACACCACCTGGATTTTCTCGCCGGTGCCCGCATCGACGGTCAGCACCTGGAGCTTGTCGGCCTGTGGGTGCTTCTCGGCGGTGAGCACTCGCGCGACGGTGAAGGGCGCAAGCGCTTCAGCAGGATTCTCGACGCCTTCGACCTCAAGTCCGATGCTGGTCAGCTTGTCGGCGATCTCCTGCGCCGAGGCGGCGGTGTCGAGGTGGTCCTTCAACCACGAAAGGCTGAACTTCATGCGCCCACCCCGCCGGACAGCGTCGGCACGTCGAGCGCCTTGAACCCGTAATGCTTGAGCCAACGGATATCGCCGTCGAAGAATGCGCGGAGGTCGTCCATGCCGTATTTGAGCATCGCGAGGCGATCGATCCCGCAGCCGAAGGCGAAACCCTGCCATTCGTTGGGATCCAAGCCGGCGGCAGCGATCACGCGCGGGTGCACCATCCCGGACCCCAATACTTCCATGAAGCCGTCGCTTCCGCCGATCACACGTTTCCCGTTCTGGATGGTGTAACCGACGTCGAGCTCGGCCGACGGCTCGGTGAACGGGAAGTAGGACGGCCGCATCCTAAGGACGACGTCGTCGCGCTCGAAGAAGGCCTTAAGGAA